>JBFWYF010001011.1:0-3031 GCA_050186685.1 Pirellulaceae bacterium | reverse complement strand
ACCACCCTTGGAGGGCCCCGCAAACCCGGGCAATCGGTGCGGCGAGACTGGCGGGCGTCGGGTGGCGAACCAGCGCCAGAGACTCGATACAGAGTTCCTTGCCGACAAATGCCAGGAAAGCCGCCGTATCCCCCCATGTCCGTGATCTCTGTCGAAACCCTCGGCCCTGGCCAAAGGCCGTCTGTCGGATCTGACGCCATCCGGCGACACGATGCGCTGCCGCGACGTGGTGCTCGACGTGCAGGTCCCCGCATAACAGCAGTCGCCAGCCGGCGCCCACCTTCAAAGAGTAGTCTCGGTCCTCACCCCCGTAGGTGGGCAGTTGTTCATCGAAGAAAATTCGATCCATTGCCCTACGGCGATAAATCATGCAAAACCCGGGGAGCCATCCGACTGGCCTAAACCCCGTGAAAGGTCGGGCGAAGCTTATGGGCACGTTACGCCCGAATCGATCGACCTGACCCGGTTCGAGACTGGGAACGACTCCCAGCCAGCGCCGCAGCTTCCATCGAAAGTTGATCGACGCGGGGTAGTTGCGGTCATCGTATCCCGTAATCCCTCCCACATCGAGATGCTCGGGTGCCGAGAGTATGTCGACTACCTGCTTGAGGAATGTCGGCGGCACCGTGACGTCATCGTCCAAGAAGCAGATCAAGTCTCCCTGAGCATGCTTTAGCCCCACATTCCGCTGACGTGTCAGCCCTGCCGGGGAACGAATCAAGCAGAGACGTAGGCCCTTTGCGGACTCTCGTGCCGCGGATTCGACGGCGTCCACGACCGCCCGGTCCTCGCCGCTTCCATCGACCACGAGGACTTCAAACGCAACGGATTTCTGTTCGCTCAGACAGATCAACAACCGCTGAACCTCGGCGGCGCGACGATACGTACAAATGATGACGCTGACGAACATAGCTAGTTCTGATGGTGGAAGGTCTCGAGACACGACTGATAAAACCGCTCGTTCTCGCCGCGCAGCGTACTTAGCGAAAACGACTCTCGGACTTTGCGCTGGCCCGCCTCGGACAGTCGAGCCGCCAACTGATCGTCGTGCAATACGCGCACAATCGCGTCGGCAATCTCGTCGTGCTCGTCTGGATCGATCAGCAACCCATCTACGCCATGCTCAATCAACTCGGGACCGCTGCCGCGGCGGGTATAAATTGTCGGACAGCCCTGGATCATGGCCTCCAGGGGTGCCAGGGCAAACGCCTCCGCGTAGGAGGGAAACACGGCAACGCGTGCCGAGCCCAGCATGTTGAACAATGTCGCGCGATCGATATGGCCATGAAAGTGCACTCGGCTGTTGGACTGGCTGGCCAGTATTTCGGCCAGAAAGGCGCGCATGGATCGCCCGTCATCCGTCAGGCCATCTTTGCCGAGCACATGCAGTTCCGCATCAGGCCGCGCGCGTTGAACCGCAGGCCAGGCGCGGGCCAGCGAGATGATTCCCTTTTTCGGTGTCAATGTCCCCGTGAAGACGACACGGGCCCCCGAGCGGAAGGCTTTCGGCCTCTCAGGGCCGATTTCCACCGGATTATAGAGAATGGCATGGGGTCCGGAGCGCAGTCCGAACACTTCCTTCGTGCGCTCCGCCGTGTAATGGCTGACCGAGCACCAGTAGTCCGCCCGCCGTAGCGCGGCCCGTTCCAGCATGAAAATGGACGACCGAGTCGAACGTTGAAGCTCGCGCTGAAAATAACTCACCGATCCATGCAGACGCACGATTAGCGGGCAAGGAAGCCGCCCCCAGAAAGCCGTCCATCCTTCCCAGTCGGGTGCTTCGATCAGGTCCACGTCCCGCTGACGGCTCCATCGGGCCACTTGCTGGTAAAGTCGGTAGCGTGCGAAGGGCCAGCCCCAACGGTTCACCGGCGCTTTCATGCGATAGACCTGCACACCACAGTCTTCCTCTCGTTCCGCACCAGCGTGCCCTGCAGGGTAAACACCCGTCACGCGCACTTCATGGCCCGCAGCCACCAGGGCACGGCCGAGAATCTGGGTAAACGTCCCAATCCCACCGTGCGGTCCGGGCGGGTATTCACCACACACGAAACAGATTTTCATCGCAAACGTGTTATCCCGTCGAACTTGGCGCGGAAATTCAACGAGCAATCCTTTTCAAGGCGGCCAGGATGTTCTCACTTGCCGTTCCCACCGGCGCCCCTACCTCCAATTCGACAAACTTGCGGCGTCCCTCCCGGTCCAGGGCTGGGTCACGCAAATAGGCGTTCACATGCTCGGCCAGTTCGGCAGGCGAGCGGGCAAATCGCGCCGCTCCGAATTCAATCACTGGCCGGTAGTGCTCCCACTGCTGGTAGTATTCCCACATCGGCATGCCAAAGACCGGAGGATTCGACACATCGAAGGCCACGTTGATCACCGGCTTGTCCCGCAACGCAAAATCCAAGGTCATCGTTGATGCAAAATTGATGTTCAAGTCGCAGTGGTGCGTCAAGTTGGCGAGAAACTCCACATCCGAGGGGAGCGGGAATACCGACGACCATACTCCCTCCGACGCATGCACCCAATTGGGCTGGGCATAGAGCAATTCCGGGTAATCACGGCGTACCGATTCGTACCGCGTCCCGGCATCGACCGGCGCCGGACGCAATACGACCTGCGGCTGCCCCAATATGTCTCCGGACCGGATCAGCTGCATGAGTGTGCGAACGTGAAGGTGATCTTCGCGAGAGTTATCGACATCTCCTCCCGAGAAACAGATCAAGGGGCGTGCCGGGTCGGCTTCGATACGGCGGCAAAACTCTTCACGACTGACAATGATCCCTTCGTTGCCGTAGGGGTCAAATTGAGGTGTCCCGACGACGTGGACCCGTTCGGGCCCAATATGCGGATAGTACTTCGCCAATTCGCCACGCATGTGATCACTCCAGACCAGGTAGTGATCGAAGGGCGCCGCGATCCGCCCTTTGCTGCTCAGATTGTCCCAACTGAAGATGAAGGTGGCTGTCGGGATGCCCAGGGAGCGGGCCGCGAGGACGGGCGGCAAGATCGTGGGTGTACGCTGTTGGGA
>JBFWYF010001010.1:0-3034 GCA_050186685.1 Pirellulaceae bacterium | reverse complement strand
TGCGGTCGAAGGAGACCTGCTCGTCGGCGCCGATGGCATTCACTCGGTCGTTCGCGAATGGCTGTTCGGTCCCGAGAGGCCGGTATTCACCGGCAATGTCGCGTGGCGCGGCCTCGTGCCGGTGGACCGGCTGCCGGCGGGTCTCATCCGTCCGGTCGCGACCGCGTGGTGGGGTCCGCAGCGGCACTTCGTGCACTACTACGTCCGGCGCGGCGAGCTCGTGAACTGTGTCTGCGTCGTGGAGCGGGAGGGCTGGGAGACGGAATCCTGGACCGAGCCCGGGGGGAGAGCCGAGCTCGAGGCGGCGTTCGAGGGTTGGCATCCCATCGTGCGCACGCTGATCGAGCGCATGGATCGAGACGCCTGCTTCAAGTGGGCACTCCACGATCGTCCACCGCTTGCGTGCTGGAGCGACGGGCGAGTCACGCTGCTCGGCGACGCCTGCCACCCGACACTGCCATTCATGGCCCAGGGGGCCGCAATGGCGATCGAGGACGGTGCGGTGCTCGCGCGTCTGCTCGCGCAGGGTGGAACGGTAGAGGCGACGCTCGCGCATTACGAGGCATTGCGCAAGCCGCGCACGACGCGGGTCCAGGCGGGCTCCCGCCGCAATGCGAAGGTGTTTCACCTTTCCGGCCTTCCAGCACGACTGCGCAATATTGCGGTGCGCCGGGCCGGCGCTCGGGTCATGGATTGGTTGTACGGATACGACGCGCTTCGCACACCGCTCGGCGTCGAGAATGGTCGGGGCGGCCGGATTTGAACCGACGACCACTTGACCCCCAGTCTGATCGCCTGAGTGGCTATAAGCTATTGTTATGAAATAAGATTTCCTGCTGGGCGTGTCTTACGATTCGCCCCCGGATTCGCTGAAAACTGGGTGCTTGTAAGACAGCCGTTGGCAGGATCAAGACTCGAGCACCTGCACGCGCTGAGGGCCGCGGCGGTATACGCGAGCCGTGGTCTTCGGGTCCTGGTGGCCTAACAATGCAGCTGCGTGCTCGAGCGTCGTCGCGTTGGTTGCGACGACCGCGCGGACGTCATGCTCGTGGAAGGCTACGCCGCCCCGTTTCACGGACTTGGCCATCGCCCTGCGCCACATGGATTTGAATCCGCTGTTGGTCATGCGAGTGCCCTTTCGCGTGGTAAAGAGGTGGCCTAGCCCGGTTATCTCACCGATGGTCGGCGAGGTGTCTCTTGAGGGGTGATTTTGCGCCCGATGGTCCTCTCGTGGCCAAGTGGGCGGCATTTCGACACCTCGGAGGTTGATCTGTACGCTTCTTCGCGCCCTAAGTAGCTCGTCAGTACTGCTTTGGCGGATTTCGGAGTGAGGCCGGCTCCGTCAACGGTGTCGGCTGACGTCAGAACATGGTCGGATCCGGCGGTGTTGCTACCCTGGCGGTGCCCAAGCCGGATAGCGCCGAACGTTCGCCAGGACCTGCGCGAAGTCGCTGACGTAGGGATAGGCTTCGGAGAACGACAGCCAGACCTTGCGCACGGTGATCCGGATCCGCGCGCCGATCTTCAACAGCTTCAGCCGGATCGTCGTACACTGCGCCTTCGCGTGCTGAGTGCCTGAGAGCCCCAGCCGGCGCAGGCCGTGCATGAGGACGTAAGCGAACGAGGAGAAGTACAGCCGCAGCTGATTGGCCCGCATCGTCTCCGTGCTGGTGCGATCGGCGAACAGACCGAGTTGCTGCTCCTTGATCCGGTTCTCCATCTCGCCCCGCACGCAGTAGAGCTTCTCGTAGAGTCGCCTCGCGCCCGCTCGGCTGACGGGCAAGTTCGTCACCACGAACCGCGGGTTCGCCTTGTTCGGCAGGTACTCGGCTTTGCCGATCACCCGCCGCTCGCACGACCAGGACTTGCGGGTGCGATAGCGGAAGTCGCGGAACCGACGCGCTGGCTTACCGGTGATGTCATGCTCGGCACGCGCTTCAGCCATCTCCCGGCCCAATGCTCGATGCAGCCGTTTATTCCGGGCCAGCCCCAGCACATAGCCGACGCGGTTATCCTCGCACCAGCTCATGATGGCGTCCCGGCAGAAGCCCGAGTCACCGCGGATCACGATTCGTGTCTTCGGCCAACGCACCCGGATCTGAGCCACGATCCGCTCGAGTTCTTCAACGCTGCCAGCGGCACCATCCTGGTTCGACGGCCGCAGGCGGGCACACAACAGATGCTCGCCGCAGAAGATGTACAGCGGCAGATAGCAGTAACACCGGTAGTAGCCGTGGAAGAAGCGGCCCTCCTGGTGACCGTGCAGCGGATCGTCAGTGGCATCGAGATCCAGCCAGATCTCCCCGGGCGCTTTTTCGTAGGACTCGAGGAACACGTCCACCAGCAACCGATCGAGCGCGTCCGGATCCGCGGCGATCTTCTTGTAGCGATCGCCGGCAGCCGAGTCGGGAGTGCTGAGCTCGAGGCGGTTCAGCGTGCTCGATCCGGCCAGCGGATGGCCCCGGTCGCGCTCCCGTTCTCGACGTTCTCCCGTGAGATCGTGCTTGCCCGCCAGCAGCGCCAGCACGCTGTCCGAGCGCAGCGCGTCGTGATCGTTAAGATCCTCGTAGCCCAGCGCCAGGCCATACACCCGCTGCGCCACCAGCGAGTGAACGCTGTGCTCGACGCTGTTCGGATTGCGGTGGTCGGTGAAACAGGCAGCGAGTCGCGGGAGCACTCCGAGCCGCTGCTCCACCTCCCGCAGCAGCAAACCACCACCGTCCGACGTGATGCGGCCACCGTCGAAACGGCCCACTACATCGCGGCTACCTAACGCGTGAAATTCCAGCTGGCTCGGAATACACTCTGTCGTCATAGGCCTCTTCTTCTTGGTGTCGGTAAGTGTTTGGCAGCTCTTACTTTATGCACCAGAGAGAGGCCTATTTCCATTCTATCGGTGAGATTTCCGGGCTAGGCCAATCCCTCAAGGACGCAGCCGAGAAAATGCCTACCTACTTCGCGCCTTTGGCCGCGGACGTCACCGCTAAGAAGCTGGAGATGTACAACGACCTCTGGAAGACCGCCGCTGTGATTC
>JBFWYF010001009.1:0-3035 GCA_050186685.1 Pirellulaceae bacterium | reverse complement strand
AGCGTGAACAGGACGACCCCACCCAATTTGCCGAGGTAGATCGACCAGGGCTTGAGCGGTGAATTGATCAGCAGCGCCAGTGTCCCTTTGTTCTTTTCACGCACGATGGAAGCCGCGGGAAAGGCGGGCACCAGCAGCACGATGCCGGCCAGTAGCCCGTATGCAAACGTGCGATATACCTGCTGGGACTGAGTTCCGGACAGATCGACGATTCCGGCGCTGGGCCAGCGGGTCACGACGAGCGCGGAGAACAGGAACGTCAGAACGAGCAGCGCGCCGAATGCCTGCCGCGTCTTGAGAATTCCGAGAAACTCCCGCTGAATCAAGGGAATCATGTCTTGGGCCTTTCTCCCGCGGCCACCGCATCTTCCTGGGCGTCGCGGCGGGTCACGGTCAGGAAGGCATCTTCGAGGTCCGTGGGAACTTCTCGGAACTGGCCCACGGCAAATCCTTGTTCGATCAACTGGGCCAGCAGGCCAGCGAGCTGGTCGTCTCGCTGCTGGGTTTCGAACCGGATAATCCCCTCCGCCTCGGATGCCGTTGCGCTGGCTCCCTCCTCACTGGCCAGGAATCCTTGTACCGCATCGCGCCCCTGGCTCAGGCGGCTGGAGTCGACCAGCTGCACCTCGAACGTGCGGCGCTGATTGATTTGCCGCATGATGTCGTTCAGCGGGCCGAAGGCCCGCAGCTTGCCGCGGGTCATGATTGCCACGACATTACAAATGCGCGACAGCTCGGGCAGGATATGGCTGGTGACGATCAGAGTCTTGCCTAGATCGGCCAGACGCAGCAGGATCTCGCGCATCTCGATACGGGCCTGCGGGTCGAGTCCATTGGCGGGTTCGTCCAGGATCAACACTTCCGGATCGTGGAGCAGCGTCCTGGCCAGTCCGACGCGCTGTTTCATGCCATGGCTCAGGCTTTCCACGAACCGGTCCTTCATCCAGGCGCTGTGGGTTGTGTCCAGCACGTACTCGATACGGCGGCGCCGTTCGCGCCGGGGAATTCCGAAAGCGGCGCCGAAGAAATCCAGGTACTCCGTCACGCGCATGTTGTCGTAGGATCCGAACGTGTCGGGCATGTAGCCGACGAGCCGCTTGATCCGTCGCGCGTCACGGACGCAGTCCGCGCCGGCGATCATCGCCGATCCGCTGGTCGGCCGGAGTAGCCCGACCAGAATCCGGATGGCGGTGGTCTTGCCTGCGCCGTTGGGCCCGATGAAGCCCAGGATCTGGCCCGACTTGACTTCAATCGTCAAACGGTCGAGCGCCGTAAACTCGCCGAAGCTTTTTGTCAGCTCTTGGGTCACTACTACCGATTTCGACGACACTCGCGTATCTCCCCCGCCGACATCCCGTCTGTCGAGACTTGCGGCAGCCAGTTCACTCGGTCACACCTCGAACGTCCAGCAGCACATACTCGATCTGCCACGTGGAAAACGACTCGGCTACCTTACCCAGGCCTTCGAGCGGTGCCTTGTCGTTTTCCAAACGAGACTTGACGTTGGCTGCGTAGGCCTCTCGGGATTCACGTTCTTGTACGGATTCGGTGACGGCAATGGTGAATTGCAGCCCGCCGCGGTTATCCAGCCGCAACTGATCCGGTTCGGTCACGGTCAAGTGATACACGCCGTTGGGATTGGTAACTTCCCGTACCAGATGGTCCGCCTCATCGATAACCGCCGACACCTGCAATTTTCGCGACGGCGCATTCAGCTTGATGGTCAGCCGCGCTTCCTGGACCTGGCAGGGGACGACTTGCGAAGGTAACTGGAAACGTAGCCGCGACTGAGTGGCAATGGAGGCGTCCTGGATCCATTCGCCGGTGCGGGCATTGAACGCCATGGACTGACCTGCGGCTCCGGACGCGATTTCCGTCCGGATGAACGTTGCCGGCACCTCAAATACCTGGCCGGGAGCGGTGCGCTGCAACTGCAGGGGAATCGCCACCAGGGCCGATCCCTCCTGGCGCATGCCGTCCGGCCAGTCGAAACCGATGTCCATCGCGGGCGACCAGCCATACAGTGTTGGCGGCGCGGGCCCCGCGGCGCCTCCGGGCCCACTCAGCAACGTGCGATAAAACTGCTGGTGTCGCCGGCCTTCATCGGTGACCATGCGATCGTCCAGGAATTGGCCGCGCGGGAGGACTGCGTCGCGGCCCGCGGTCAGGGTTCCGTCGTTGGCCACGCGTACCGACAAGGGCAGGGCAGGGGGGGCCGCGACCAGGACATCCGTCAATGGCCCGTTCGCCTCCGTGACCACGCGTCCGGACAGGCCTTGTGGTCCGAAGCTCGCGGTGGCGGTGAAACGCGGACCTACCGGCAAGAGCCGCTGGAACTCGGCCATTTGCACGCTGCCCCCCGCCAGGGACCAGTTCCGCCAGTTCCCACGCTCGTCGTCTCCCCAGATCAATCGCGTCACGGCTCCCTCCGTCGTTCCGCTCAAGGGCCGTACCATTCCATCCGGGGCTCCTGACATTTCCAAAGGGGTAGTCGATTGCTGATAGAAGCCCGCGAGCCCGTGAACCGTCGCCGACCCCGTGTCGGGAAACACGCGCACGAACTGGGTATAGGCGACCGTCGGAGGCACGCTCCGATTATTCGCCAGGCCAATCGTCACAAAGGCGACCGTCGTCAATCCCGCGATCGTGGGCAACAGCCACACCAGCCGATCCAGATGCTGACGTCGACCACACCACCAGCCGGCTACGGCAAGCGCCACAAAGTTGAGCCCTAGCAAGGCGGTCGCCAGCGACCGGCTGGGGATGCGATATCCGATCTGCTCGCGCAGCAACGGCTGAATGGACTCGTCCGATACAATTTCGGCCGGCCGCTCCTGAAAGAAATGTCCGGCGACTTCGACCAACACCCGCGAATGTCGAAAACTGTCGTCGACATACTCAGGTCGGCTGGCCTCGCTGGGCGGTATGGGAGCGGGCAGCCAGCCCCGCGCTCCCAGCGTGAAAAAAAGGACCTCGCCGGCGCCCACCCTTTGCCAGAACGCTGCCGGCCAGCCATCTACCCTGGACGAGACCTC
>JBFWYF010001008.1:0-3035 GCA_050186685.1 Pirellulaceae bacterium | reverse complement strand
GACTGGCAGATTTCCCAGGTTCGCTCGACCTGTCGCGTGAGGTTTGCACTCCATTCGACGACCATGCCTGCCGATGTCAGCCATTGCCGGTATTCCTCCATGGATGCCAAAGATGGGCAGAAAAAACCTTCGCACACTTCCCGAACCTGTTGGATCGTTCGCTCACTGTTCTGATCTTCGCCCGCGAGCCAAGTGCAGATCGCCAGCCGTCCGCCCGTCGGCAACCAGGCCGCCGCCCGTTCAAGGAAGCGTGGTTTATCGAAGAAGTGCTCCGTGCACTCGATGGTCCACACGATATCGAACGAGCCTTTGGGAAAATTCAGCTGCTCCGCGTCGTCGCGAAGAATGCGAACGCGGGAGCGAACGCCCGCTCGGACGGCCGCGCAACGAGCCCAGTAGCACTGCACCTTGCTGAGCGTCACCCCCGTCACTCGGCAGCCTTGCCGCGCCAGGTGGATGGACGAGCCGCCCATACCGCAGCCGACGTCGAGTACCCGATGTCCAGCGCGGAGTTGCGCCCGATGGGCCAGCATCTCGGTCAGCCGCAACTGGGCAACGTCCGGTGACTCGTCTCCATCCCACAACCCATGGTGAATGTGAGGACCCCATAGGAGTCGGTAGAACGGCGTGGACAGGTCGTAATGGTACCGAATGGTCTTCTTCTCGACGGCGGGACAGCTGATCATGGGCGCGTCAGGGCCTGGAATTGGGGTAACTTAACGGGAAATGGTCGCAGAATCCGCGGCGATCGATGCCGTGCGAGCGACATAAAGATCTCCCCAGATGTCCAGGCGGTCGGTCACTCCAATGGCCCCGAACGCCTTGCTGAATGGCTGGATGCCATAGTGCGTTTGCTGCAGGGCAAATCCTCCGCGGACGCGGAACCATCCCGGAAGTTCTTCGACTTCCGCCAGAATTCGAATCGGACGCACCACGCCGTGCAGATGGAACTCGCCGTCGATCTGATACTGAGGAATTTGGCGCGGGCTGTCGGTCCCGGTGGGACGCATGGCCGTAACTCGTAGACTCGCCGTGGGAAAGCGACCGATATCGAGGACCGCTGCGCCCCGCATGTTGGCATTCACTTGTTGTTGCGTGCCGACGCTGGTTGTCCCTGACAGACCAATGACCTGGCGGGCGCGAGCCGTATCGGCCGCAAAGGAGGCCATATCGAACACGATCTGGCCGGCATTTTCCTCGGCTCCGGGGATAAGGCGTCCGGATTGAATCTGCCCCTCCACCGCGTGCTCGTGGCCGAGGCCAACCCTTCCCACACGGACATAAACGCGGCTCGCCTGGGGGTGGATATCACCGGGAGAGAGCTCGCGTGAAGCGAGGGCAGGTGGCTGAGCCAGCACGGAGGGAAAGACGAGCAGCGGAGCCATCCAGATCAGGCGCGCGTAAGTTCGCGGTATTCCCCGATTCATCCGTCTCGATGTCATCGTCACTCCCTGCTGGTGGGGACACGTTTGTCGTGAGGCGGAATCGTAACCGGATAACCTCGGCGGCCCCTAGACCAAGTCGGCGATCCTACGGATTTGTAATCTTGGGTGAGGCAAAAGCGCGCAAAGGCGCGCGAGCGCTGGACCGAAAGAGCGCGTTCCTCGATAAGGGGAGGCAGTAAGATCCAGGCATGCCGGTCAAGAGGTGCCGAAAGAAACTTCTTCCGCGACCAGGATGCTGCGCGCGATTTCGACGAGCTTACAGTTCTTCTCGGAGGCGATCTTCTGCAGCCGCCGAAAGGCCTGCGGTTCGTCGAGACCGGTGCGCTTCATGAGGATGCCTTTGGCGCGTTCAATGATCTTCCGATCTTCCAGCGTCTTGCGCAGCGAGGCGGCTTCCTGCTGCAGCGTGTGGATCTGTTCGGATCGCCGTGCAGCCAGATGGATCGCGATCGACAGGTCGATAGGCTTCACCGGTTTGACCAGGTAGGCCAGGATATACGGGTGATCGGCACGGGCCACCAGGCCGTCGTCGTGATGCGCCGACACGATGATCACCGGTACGGGGCGGTGGCGGTTAATGTGATTGACGACTTCGAAGCCGTCCCGATCCGGCATGACGATATCCGTCAGCACCAAGTCGGGTGACACGGTCCGGCAGTGCTCGAGCAGTTCCTGCCCGGTGCCCGCCAGAGCGACGAGTTGGTGCCCCATGTTCGCGAGGGATTCACGATAGTAGGCGCGCATATCGGCCTCGTCTTCACCGACGACAATCCGTAGCGACCGGTTCATGGTGATTCCCTGACAGCTTCTGAACAGCCCCCTCTCGATCTCGGATCCTGTGGCCGAGACACCTTGCCCGGGGCCGCTGCTCCGAGGAGCGCTGATGCAACATAACCCAGCATGCCGAGGGGTAGCAATCGGCAAAGGGGTGGCGGTTTTCCACTTGTCATCTGACAGGGATCACGTTGTCGTTACCTCGTCGGCCGCCCGCCGTGCGGGTTACCGGCTTGCTTGCGCCGGACGAGGACGCAAAACTACCGAGCTTGCACAGGGGCCAGTAGCACTGGGCAGGCGGCAACTCCGAGCGATCTCCAGCAGAAGGTCTTGTTCATGAAAACGGCCTATTTCGATTGCACCAGCGGTATCAGCGGCGACATGACGCTCGGGGCGTTGGTGGATGCCGGCGTCGATCTGGCCGCGATTCAGGCGGGCCTCGATTCGCTGCAGCTGAAGAATTGCCGACTTGAGAAGGAAGAGGTGAAACGAGCCGGTTTCCGCGCCACCAAGGTGTCGGTGATTCACGAACCCGAACACGCTCACCGCCACCTTCACCACATCACCGAGATGATCGACGGTAGTACCCTTTCGGCGCGGCAGAAGGAACTGGCCATTCGCATCTTCACGCGATTGGGCGAAGCGGAGGCCAAGGTGCATGGCACGGAGATCCGCAAAGTTCACTTCCATGAAGTGGGGGCGATCGACTCGATCGCCGACATCGTCGGTTCGGCGATCGGCGTCGATTTGCTGGGTGTCGACCGCATCGCGTGTTCTCCCTTGGCGCTGGGGCACGGCCATATCCAGATCGCCCAT
>JBFWYF010001007.1:0-3037 GCA_050186685.1 Pirellulaceae bacterium | reverse complement strand
TGGTCGAGCAGTGGCGGCCTCCGACCCCTGTCCAAGCGGCGCTGCGATCCAACGTGCTGCTGGCCGAGGATGGTGTGGACAATCAGCGATTGATCAGTCACGTGCTAGAAAAGGCGGGAGCCCGGGTAGTCGTTGCCGAAAACGGCGAGGTCGCCGTCGACCTGGCACGGGCGGCGTGGCGCGAATCACGTCCCTTCGATGTGATTCTCATGGACATGATGATGCCGGTGCTCGACGGCCTCGACGCTACACGCCGCCTCCGCGCCGACGGTTACACCTATCCGATCGTAGCTCTGACGGCCAACGCTATGAGCGGCGATCTGCAGCGCTGTCTCGATGCCGGCTGCAACGAATGTGCGACGAAGCCTATCGACCGGAAAAACCTGGTCGATCTGGTTGCTCGCTTCACTCAATCCGAAACGTGTGCGATCACCTAAAGGGGCAGGCGATGTTGACTCCTCTCTACTCTCGGCTGGGGAACGACCCGGATCTATCGGATCTCGTCGAGATGTTCGTGGAGGGTATGGCGGATCGAATCGCACGTCTGGAAGACGCGTGTGCCCGTCGCGACTGGACCAATCTGCGCAAGACGGCTCACCAGCTCAAGGGATCGGCGGGCGGCTATGGATTCGACACGATCACCGACTCCGCAGGCACGCTCGAACTGGCGCTGAAGGACTCTCCGGCAGCCGAAGAAGTCGAGCCGCTGCTCGCCGCGCTGTGCGAACTCTGCCGACGGGCCGCGACCGGATCGCCCCCGCTGGCCGCCTCCTGACAGGACCCGCCTCGGGCGGCCTCGATCGCGATGACGTGACAGGTCGAACCGCGAACCATCTGTCTCTCCCCGTGCGTTCTATTACCTCACGGGAAAGATGCTTCGGACTTGCGAGGCTGCGGCAAAACCTCCATATTGCGTGGGATCTGCAGCGGGCGCTTGGCATGCCGCGTGCTGAAATTGTCGTTATCTCGCTGCGGGTGTGTGTTCCCACAGGGGCTTATCTGAGCCCGCGTTGCAGTCTTGTATATTGGCCGTCCTGCTAAAGGTTGGTTATCACGAATTCTTTAGTAAGGACTTGGATGTAAGGAAGGACAGCAGGCCAGTGGCCGATCCACGAGCGAACGAACTTGAGTTCCACGACGAGCTCCCGTTGCGGCGCATTTCAGTGGCGGAAAACCACGTGCACAGTCCTGAGATAGCCGACAAGGCACTGCAGCTGGAGCCGGTGGATGGCGAGTTTGGCGCGGCCGCGCAATCGCCGACGGCGGAAGCTTCGTGGCCGGGGATCATTCCACGGTTGCCGGCTTCGGCATCTGTGGTGGTGGTGCGATGGGGGGCAGCAGCATGGAGTCCGCTGGAATATATCTCGCCGAATGTACGCCAATGGGGATATGAGGCGGAAGAATTCTTGAGCGGGCAGCGAATTTTTGAATCCATTATCCACGAGCAGGATCGCAAGCCGGCCGACGAGCCTCCGCACTGGGCTCGGATTGGCGACTCAATCTTGTCGGACCGCGCATTGTATCGGATCGTGACCCGCACCGGCGAGTGGCGGTGGGTGCTGGATGTGTCGGTCGCGGAGACAGGTAAGTCGGGCGAGGTGCGAACGGCTCATGGCTTTCTGCTCGACTTGACAGAACAAGTTCGCAGCGGGGCCGAGACGGAGATGCGGGCGAGGGAATTGACGTATCGCGACGAGCGGCTGCAACGGCTGCTGGCGCGGGAAAAGCGGCAAACGCGGTTGCTGGCGGCGATCGGCGACATTCAGTCGCAGCTGATCGCGGGTGAGAATCCGCTCGCCGTATTCGAAGTCCTCCTGGACGCCTTCGTCCGGTTGACGGACAGCGAATATGGCTTCGTGGGAGAATGGCTGCACGACGACCAGGGGGCGCCTTATCTGCGGACGTGTGCGATCAGCAACAAGGCGTGGAACGACTACACGCGGCGGCTCTTCGAGGAGCAGCAGGCGACGCTGGAGTTTCATAATCTCCAGACGTTGATTGGTGCGGTGCTGCGCGATGGGCGTCCCGTTGTGTCCAACGACCCGGCGACCGATGCGCGCCGGGGAGGTCTTCCGCTGGGGCATCCCGCGCTGCACAGTTTTCTCGGACTTCCCTTGTCTCACGGTACCGAGTTGGTAGGCATCGTGGGGATCGCCAATCGCGCGGGGGGCTACAGTGACGACCTCGTTGAGTTCCTCCGTCCGTTGATGCACACCGGCGGCCATATGATTGCCGCTGCCCGATTGGATGCTCGCCGGCGCGAGGCCGAAGCCGTGATTCAGCGACGGGAGCGGATTCTGGCGGCCGTACGCTTTGCGGCTCATCGTCTGCTGCGCGACGCGGATTGGCGGTCCTGTGTGCCGGACATCCTTGAACAGCTGGCCAAGGCTACCGGAAGCAGCCGCGCGTATTTGTTTGAGAATCATTACGACGGCCAACAGCGCCTGTTAACCAGCCAGACGGCGGAGTGGGTGGCCGAAGGGGTCATACCTCAGATCGGGAATCCCCAACTGCAGGATGTCCCCTGGGTCGAGGCCGGGCTGGAGCGCTGGCTCAGCAAAATGGCCCGTGGCGAGGCAGTCTGGGGCCGGGTTGCGGAACTGGGCGCGGCGGAACGAACGCTTCTCGAACCACAGGGAATCGTGTCGCCGGCCGCGGTACCGGTCTTCGCTTTCGGACACTTCTGGGGACTGATTGGCTTCGACGACTGTATCGAGCCGCGGTTGTGGTCGACCAGCGAACTCGATGCGCTGAATGCCGCAGCTGACGTCTTGGGCGCGGCCGTCGAGCGGAAACGCAGCGAGGAATTGCTGCATCAGCGCAGTGCCGAGCTCGCCCATGTCGTTCGCCTGGCGACGACAGGCGAAATGGTCGCCGAGATTACGCACGAAATCCGTCAGCCCTTGTTTTCGATCATGAACTTCGCCCAGGCGGCGACGCGCGAGATGGCAAAACCCGGCGGTGGCAATAAAGCCGACGTGGCACAGGGCCTGCATCGCATCCAGCAGTCGGTGGCGCGCGCCGATTCCATCCTTGA
>JBFWYF010001006.1:0-3040 GCA_050186685.1 Pirellulaceae bacterium | reverse complement strand
GCGAATACGGTGATGGGTCATGGTAAGTTTGTCCGATCAAGCGGGTCTGGCTACGATCACCGAGGATCTAATTCTTGGGAGAAGTAGACCGCGGCGCTGTTCGCCGGGCAAACGTTTTTCGCCGGGATGACCCATGAACGACACCATTTGGACGATCGGCTACGGTGGCCGGCAGCCCACCGAGTTCAACCGCATCCTGCACGAGGCAGGAGTGGAACTCGTTGCGGATGTGCGGATCTCCCCGCGCGGTGCCATGGGCAGTTACACGCGGGCCAAATCAAACGATCGCGGCATTCAGAAACTGCTCTCGGAGGTCGCCATCGGGTACGAGTGGCTTCCGGAGCTTGGCAACCCGGATCGCACCGATCCACGGATGGCCGAATTCCGCCAGGTGATCGCGCCGGAGTTTCCCCGTCGGTGCCGGCGCCTCGTCGCCTTGGCGGAGCAATGTCGCGCCTGCATGTTGTGTGGCTGCCGCGTTGCCGCCTCCTGTCATCGCGCGATCATCGGGGAATGGTTGCAGACTCAAGGCTGGCGCGTCATTGACCTTTAGGGCCGCTTTCCGTTGGTGACTTTCGCCGAAACTCGGTTAAGTTAACTCACCAATCAGAAGCTCGCTGCCTCGGGAGGAATCAACGATGTCACGACGAACCATGGTCCTCGCGACGATCCTCATGGGTCTTTCCGGTGCCAAGGGATTTGCGCAGCCGGGTGCGCGTTCCCCCGGCCCCGATCGCGCGAATGCCACAACACAGGGCGAAAAAGCACCCGCTCGGCCCGGCGCCGACGCCTCCCAGCACAACGCGAGCGATCTCGATCGTTTTTTTGGCCCGCCCGCGGAGTATGCCAGCGATTTCGGCAGTTATCGGTCGCCCCTCGAGTTCTACGATGGACGTCCGGTGAAGAATGCCGAGGACTGGCCGGCTCGTCGCCGGGAAATCCTCGACCGTTGGCATACCATCATGGGGCCGTGGCCGCCGCTCGTCGAAAAGCCCGCGATCGAGTATCTGGCGGAGGAGCGGCGAGACAATTTCACTCAGCACCACGTTCGTCTGCAGATCGCACCGGATCGCTTTACCGACGACGCGTATCTGCTTAAGCCGGACGGCGACGGACCGTTTCCGGCGGTGGTGGTGGTGTATTACGAGTCCCTGACGGGGATCGGCCGAGGCAAGTCGCCGCTGCGCGACTTCGCCTACCAACTCGCTCGCCGCGGCTTCGTGACGCTTTCACTGGGCAGCCCGCCCAGCACGTTCTATCCCGGCGAGAGGGACGCGCAGTTGCAGCCGCTGTCGTTCCACGCATACGTAGCCGCCAACTGCTGGCAGACGCTGGCCCATCTCCCATCGGTGGATGCGCAGCGCATCGGCATCGTCGGCCACTCCTACGGCGGCAAGTGGGCGATGTTTGCCTCGTGCTTGTTCGACAAGTTCGCCTGCGCCGCGTGGAGCGACGGCGGAATCGTCTTCGATGAAAAGCGGGGCAACGTGAACTACTGGGAGCCGTGGTATCTGGGCCACGAGCCGGGCAAGGCGCCGCGGCCCAAGGGAATTCCCTCGAATGACAAACCGCGCACGGGCGCGTACAAGATGCTCGTCGAGCAGCGACGCGACCTGCACGAGTTACACGCCCTGATGGCCCCCCGTCCGTTCCTGGTTTCCGGCGGGGCCGAGGATACACCAGCGCGATGGCAGGCCCTGAACCATGCGGTCGCCGTCAACAAACTGCTGGGCCATTCGAACCGCGTCGCCATGACCAATCGCCAGGGCCATGCGCCGACGCCGGAATCCAACGAACAGATTTACCTGTTTTTCGAGCAGTGCTTGAAGAAGAGCTCGGGCGGCGACGCCCAGCGCAGCGCAAGAACCGGTGACGACGCCGAACGCCAGACCTTCACTTACAAAACGGTCGGCGAGTTGCCAATCCTGGCGGACGTGTATCGCTTGCCGGGCGACGATGTGCGGCCCGTGATCGTCTGGATTCATGGCGGAGGCTTGATTACGGGAAGTCGCGGCGGCCCGAGACTCGACCAACGCCGGCGTTATCTGGACGCGGGCTATGCCATAGTATCAATCGACTATCGCCTCGCACCGGAGACGAAGGCTGCTGGCATCGTCCAAGACGTTCAGGACGCCATCGCCTGGGTCCGCACCCAGGGACCCCAGCTCTTCCAGATCGATCCGCGGCGACTGGCCGTCGTCGGCCATTCCGCCGGCGGCTATCTCACGCTGATGTCCGGATTCACCGTCAAACCACCGCCGCAAGCGCTGATCGCGTTCTATGGCTACGGCGACGTCGATGGGGACTGGTACGCCAAACCGCATGAAATCTACCGCAAGACCCGGCCCCTGTTCACCAAGGAAGAAGCCCATGTCGCCATCGGAGTGAAAGAAACGACCGCGGGGGGCGTGAAGGGCCGAAGCAACTTCTACACCTACTGCCGGCAAAACGGCCTGTGGCCCCTGGAAGTCGTCGGTTTCGATCCTGCGACCCAGCCGCGCGAGTTCGATCGTTTCTGCCCGGTGCGCAACGTGACCAAGGACTACCCGCCGACGCTGCTGTTGCACGGCGATCAGGATATCGACGTGCCGCACGACCAGTCCGTCGCGATGGCGGCGGAGCTCAAGCGAGTCGGCGTCCCCCACGAGTTTCTCTCGATCCAGGGAGGCGGGCACGGCTTCGACGGCAAAGGCCTGAACGACCTCGACGTGTCGGCTGTGTTTGACAAGATCGAGAAGTTTCTCGAGCAACACGTGGGGTCAGGCGATTGAAATGGCAGGCCGCCAGCAGACTGCCAGGTCTCCGTGCCTCTGCGCCACTGCGCGAGACTATCTCCGGACGTTCCTGATTCACTCCATCGCGCGATCCAAGGCTTGATCGCCTCAGTTGGCCAGGACCTCGGCCAGAAACCGCCCAGTATGGGATTTCCTGCAAGCGGCAATCTCTTCGGGTGTGCCGCAAGCAATGAGCTCACCTCCTTTGTGCCCGCCCTCTGGCCCGAGATCGATGACGTAATCCGCCATCTTGATCACGTCGAGAT
>JBFWYF010001005.1:0-3044 GCA_050186685.1 Pirellulaceae bacterium | reverse complement strand
CTTTGAGGCTGTCCCTGGCGACGACCTGGCCAGCCAGGTCTGGCAGGCGGCCACAGGGAACGGTTGGTCCGTGGTGGAGCAGAGAGTGAGCCCCGCGGGCTACGACGTCTTCATCTTCGAGCGGCCCGGGTTCACCGCCTGGGTGACATTGGAGGATGCGGTGACGGCCGATCCCTGTCCTCCGGAGCACCTGGCTTCGACCTGCATGGCCTATGTAGATGTCCAGAAGCACGCGGTCCGCTGGCCATGAGCAGGACCGCCGGCGAGAGCGGTTCGTACACATTTTGCGGCGTCGAGCCTAATTTACCCAATGCTGTTCTCTTTCGAAACACCAGCTTTGGTACGATGGTCTGGTATGGCTGTTGGTTCACCACCACTCGATGAGACCCTGATCGACGACGCGATCGGCGAGCCGCAATTCCCGACACCGAGCGATGCGGTGTTCCGGCTGCGGCAGTCGATTCTCGACGGGCAACACTGGTTCACGGCGCTGCTCGATGCCGTTGGCCTCTGGCGCGTGCCGATCGAATGGATTGGCGACCGCGAATACCGCTACCTCTATGGCGGCGACGCGTTCGACTGGATGCTGCTCGCGGAGCGGCTCCTCGACGAGGTGGCGGACCTCGTGCCTGCGAAGGAGACCGAGCAGCTCCTGTTCGCAGGGGTCTGGCCGCTCGATATCGATGACGAGGAATTCGCGCGCCGAATCGGACAGGCGAAGCACAGCGCCCACCTGAACTACCTGTATGGCGTGCTCATCGAAGAGGCGCTGCAGCTGAGTTTCGAAGAGGCCATCAATAAGGAACTGCTCAACCGCCCCTGGGGCCGCGAGCATGGATTCGAATCGATGTACGAGCGCGTTTATGGGCTGCCGTTCATCGAGTTGCGGGCGCTCTACTTCGAACAGACGGCGAAGCTGCTCGGTTCGAATGTTTCCTATGCCGACTGGAAGGAATTTACCTACTGGCTCTTCCGTTACCGCCTCAAGCGGCAGGACAAGGCACGGGTCGCGAGTGACACGCGCAAGGGGCTCGCACAGCTGACACGAATGGAGCTGGCAGTGAGCGAGCGGCGGCATGGGACAACGCTTGGTGAAAGCGAATTTACCCGGCAGTTCGTGCCTGCGAGTGAGAGGCCACCGCACGTTGGCCCGGATTAGCTCATTCTGACTCGGGGAAGTCCCGGAAATTCGCTGCGAGGGCTGGGATATTAGCCATCAACAGCCGATGGTATCTGTGTTATGAAACGAGTCTCCACTCGCCTTCAAGGCGTTTCTCGAGCGGCATGGATCCTGGTCCTGGGAATTTTCTTCGGCACGGCTATTTTTCTTGCAACATCATTCGGCCCCACGGGCTCGATAGCCTCACGCGGACCAGATGAATCGCCAACCGCGGAATCCACGTCGACATCGACTGCCACGGCGGCTGCGGACCTGGCACTCAGTGCCAGGGCCTCGACAAACACCTCCACCTCGACGACAACTTCGACCGCGACCCCGGCCGGCACCACTTCGTCGAACGAAGGCGCGGTCCCTGTGGACCAGATCGCCGCCGAGCAGCCGGAGACCCACGCTCAAAGCGCCCCTGCAGCCGGAACGAGCCGATTCGTGATGCCGCTGGCGTCCTGGAGCGTCGTGACCGACCGGTATGGAGCGCCGCGCGGCAACGGCCTGGTCCATGGCGGCATCGACCTGGCGCTCGACGGCCTCTTCCATTCGCCTGTGCTCGCGTCCTGCAACGGTACGGCTTCCACGGGCTACAACAGTAGTTATGGCTACCACGTCATCGTCAACTGCGGTGGCGGCTGGGCGACGCTCTACGCGCACCTCAGCGAGATTCTCGTCAAGGACGGCCAGTCGGTGGTCCAGAACGGGGTGCTCGGCATCTCCGGTTCGACCGGGTACTCCACGGGCGAGCATCTGCACTTCGAAATCCACTACAACGGCGCTCGCGTGAACCCCGAGTGGTACCTGGAGTTCCACATCCCTGCGGGCACGCCCCTTTCGAGTGGACCACTCGTCTGGTATGCACAGCCGGGCACGGGTGTGGGTGGCGGCACGGGCACCGGCGGTAGCGGATCGAGCGGCGGCAGCAGTTCGGGCAGCAGTGGTTCCGGCTCGGGTACTGCAGGAGATTCCGCGACCAACACCGCAACAACCGCGGACGCGGCCACCGAGACTGCTACGCCGGAACCCACGGCAACAGAAACGCCTGTGCCTCCGACGGAGACTCCTACTCCTACTCCGACGCCGACTGCAACCAGCACACCAACGCCGACTATGACGCCGACGCCGGTACCGCCGACGCACACCAGGACACCGACGCCCAAGCCGGTCTACATCCCATAGCGGTTTGCCTGGTCCACCTGGACACGATACGCAGCGAGATGGAGCGGCCGGCGACGGTGGCCCCGGGTCTAGAGTCCTGCGAGCTGGCCGGGCGATGTGGGCCGAGTCAATCGTTTCACGATTTCGTTCGCAACGATGTAGCTGACGGTCAGACCGCCCAGCGCCAGGAGAATCTGCCCGGGTATCGCGTCAAACCCCATCGGCCCCGCGACCGGGCTGAAGGGCACTGCCGCCGTCAGTAGCCCCACCGACAACGAACTCAGGAGCAGCGCACGACTGGGCCGGCTTCGGAAGAATGGCCGCCTCGTCCGTAGCACAAGCATCACGGCGAGTTCGGTCAGCGTCGATTCAATAAACCATGCGCTCCGAAAGACGTCTGGAGATGCGTCAAAAGCGAGACGCAGCGTGGCAAACGTGGCGATGTCAAACGCGGAGCTTATCAACCCAAAGATGATCATGAAATTGCGAATGCCGCGGATATCCCACGCAGAAGGCCTGGCAAGCTGCTCCGGGTCCACATCGTCGCTGGCAATTGCCATGCCAGGGATGTCAGACAGGAAGTTCAGCAAGAGAATCTGGCGCGGAAGCAAGGGCAGAAATGGCAGTGCGGCCGACGCGACGGCCATACTGAGCATATTCCCGAAGTTGGCGCTCGTGGTCACGCGTACGTACTTGAGCGTGTTGGCGAAGGTGTGCC
>JBFWYF010001004.1:0-3052 GCA_050186685.1 Pirellulaceae bacterium | reverse complement strand
AAGAACAACATCGAATCCATCTACTTCGACAATATGTCCTGGTATGGCACCGGACACGTGGCGCCGTCGATGCGCAATCCGCGTAAAGTGTACGACCGGCTGTTCGGCACCCGTACGCACACGCGGTTCCGGAATATCACCGACCTGGCCTTGGGCAACGCGCGCCAGCTGCAGAAGCGGCTCAGCGCCGGAGACAGGCAGAAGTTCGAGGAGTATTTTGAAGCCATCCGCACGATCGAAGCGAGAATGGATCGGATGGACTCGCTCAAATCGCAACTGGTGGCCGCCAACATCCCTCGTCCCGACGACCACCTTCCGCGCGCTGAGTACATCCATCTGATGGGCGATCTGCTGGTGACGGCGCTGCAAAGCGGCCTGACCCGCATCGGTACGCTGATGGTTGGGCCGGAGCGATGGACGACGCCGACTAACTGGGAAGGCATTCTCGACAAGCCTCAGAGTCACCACGCGATGACGCACGCGCCGCAGGACCACTTGGAAGATCTGCTCAAGCTCGATCGTTTCCACGTTTCCGCGTATGCGAGACTGCTCGAGCGCATGGACCGCATCGAGGAAGCGGATGGGACAACGCTGCTCGACAATACAATCTTCACGCTAGGCGCCGGCATGGGCGATGGGACCACGCACCAGTACAACGACCTGCCGCTGGTGGTCGCCGGGGGAGGTGGCGGAAGGTTGAAGCTGGGGCACCACGTCCACTGCTCGACCGGTACTCCACTGGCCAACCTCTGGCTGACCCAGCTGCATGCGCTCGGTGTTTTGCGGGAGCGGTACGCGGACAGCACGGGCATGCTGGGTGAAATTCTGGCTTGAGTGTGGCCCGCCGGTCCCCGGCGGCAAGGTGCGCAGCACCGCCCCAGTGTGGCCCGCCGGTCCCCGCCCGGGCGGAGCGGACCGCCCTCAAGGTTTTGCCGGCGTTGTCAGCCGGAAATCATGAACGTTGGGCCCGTCGCTGATCTCGACACTCAGCGGCGTGTCATCGCTCTGGTACTCGCCCGGCAATCCTTCGGCGCGCCGGTCGTACACGTCGCCACTATCGCGGTCGACGTAAGTCGTCCCGGTCTTCTTTTCCCAGAACAGCAGGACTTTGTGTTTACCGGCCGGCGGCCCCGTCTCGGCGGGAATGTCGTAACGGCCGTTTTCAATGGGCCCGCCCGTCTTGATCCCGCCTCCCGTTACAGGCTGAAAAACGATGGCGCCCTTGTCGATCGGCTCGCCGTCAAAACTGACTTCCCCTTGGACGGGATACCGTCCGGTATCCTGACTGCAGGAAGCAACGAGCAGCGGCCAAGCGCAGATGAACAGGACCAGGCATCGACGAGTTGTACGAAGTGCAATCATGGCGGAGGTATTCCTAGTAACTGCCGAGCGTATATCCATCGTTGGCCCAGTAGAGCTTGCGCCAGACGTAATCGTTGACTGCCGGCGTGCGATTCGACCAATTGGCGCCCGTCACGGGACTCGCCTCGATCGTCTTGGAGATGAACGTTACCGAACCGTCGCAAAAGGCGAAATTGAGTCCGCCCGGATGCAGGCTCATCACATTGGCTCGTTTCGCATCGGGGTCGTTTCCGCAGCACGGCCAGTTTCCCGTGTAAGGTGTGTTCGGCGGAAAACGCGCTGTGATGGAGACATTGCCGGCCGTCTTGATGCGACTGACCCAGACGGCACCGACGGACCGGTACGCCGGATTTAGCTCGACCAGTGACTTGTCGCCGGCAAGCAGCGTATTACTCAAGCCGTCCGTGATTTCGTGGAACATGCCGCGGCAATTCTCCGGGGAAGCTCGGCTGACCCCCAGGCTCATGGCATAACTGCTGGTGCCGTAGGCCTCGGCAGCCGAATTGAAATTCGGATTGGTCGCCGGGCCGATATCCGAGGGACAACGGTACGTGGGAATACTCAGTTGCAGAAGCCGCTTCACCGCCGCGCTTGTCGTGGCCGCGTTCAGGCGCGGAATCGTGAACGTCTGGGAAACGCCTAGCCCGTCGTGGATCGCCTGTTGTTCGATGAACGGCAACGTCAGCGCTCCCCAGGCCCAGCGCCAGTCGTTATCCGTCACAGCAAACGGTGGCAATTGCTTGTATACGTCGTGATAGTTGTGCATCGCCAGGGCGATCTGCTTCAGGTTGTTCGAGCACTGCATGCGCCGTGCTGCTTCGCGGGCGGCCTGCACCGCGGGGAGCAGCAACGAGACAAGGATTCCAATAATCGCGATCACCACAAGCAGTTCCACTAACGTGAAACCCTGGCGACGGCGAGTCGCCTTGATTGCATCGGCTGAAGTCATGGAAGACCCCGTTCATGAATGAAGGAATAAGTTCAGACCGAGTCTACTCGTGGACCCGTCATCGAATCATCCGAAATAGTCTGGCATCGTCGGATCCTACGGCGGTACGTTCAGCCAATACCAAGTGAACGCCGCTGGGACATGGGCGTTGATTCTACGCAGATTCGCCGCACCCACCAGATGCGCAGCGAAAAACGGAAAGCGGTCCTCGTTAATGGGCCGTAAACTTCAGCCCGACAATCGAGAACACCAGCAGCGCGAGGAAGAAAATCCGCAGCGGCGAAGCCGGTTCGCCCAGCATGGTCATGCCGAGGGTGCTCGCGCCGAAGGCACCGATCCCCACCCAGACAGAATACGCCGTGCCAATGGGAAGCGTCCGAGCAGCCACGGCGAGCAAGTACATGCTCGCGGCAATACCCGCGGCCGTGAGGACACTCGGCCAGGGCTTGGTGAAACCGTTCGTGAACTTCAAACCCACCGCCCAACCCGCCTCGAGTAAGCCAGCAATTACCAGGTAAACCCAAGCCATGACGAAGCTCCAGATTCCAGAGCGTCGTCTTGTCTTAACCGGGTACGGCGCACCTCGTCCGGGCCAGTATGGCAGTGAACTTATCCCTGCGATTATTCGCGGGCGTCCTCGGAGCAGTCAAGCCGTTGTAGCGGAGCCGCCCTCCCGTAGCGGAACTCGCCAGAGTTCCGACTCCGCACCCTCTAGTAGCGGAACTCGCCAGAGTTCCGACT
>JBFWYF010001003.1:0-3063 GCA_050186685.1 Pirellulaceae bacterium | reverse complement strand
CTGCGCCTCACACTGGCTGAAACAAGACACGGTTTACCGTTAAACTACAGGCATCACGATGGGAAAGATTACGGCGAGCGAGTCCCAGTTGCGTCCCGATTCACGCTACGGATCGGTGCTGGCGAGCAAGTTCATCAATTGCATGATGTGGAGCGGCAAGAAGTCCGTAGCCCGCGGAATTTTCTACGATGCCCTGGACATCATCAAAGAAAAGGTCCCCAACGAAGAACCGATCGACGTGTTCCACGGGGCGGTCGAGAACGTTAAGCCGTACATCGAAGTACGGTCGAAACGCGTGGGTGGTGCCGCCTACCAGGTTCCGATGCAGGTGAACCGGAAGCGCCAGCAATCTCTGGCGATTCGCTGGATCCTGCTGGCCGTACGCGAAAAGAAGGGGCGTCCCACCGCCCAAAAGCTGGCTGAGGAGCTGATCGCCGCATTCAAGCGCGAGGGCGCGGCCGTAACCCGCCGCGAAAACGTCCATCGCATGGCGGATGCGAATAAGGCCTTCGCGCACTTTGCGTGGTAGTCCGCTGTCCATTTGCACGCCGCGCGGGTACTTGCCCGGGCGGCGATTTTGTTGCGCCCCGGAGAGTCGGCCGTCGCCCGGCGGTTTGTCCCAGCGCTTAACGACCGAGGCCCATCATGGCTCGCAATATCGAACGGCTTCGCAACATCGGCATCATCGCTCATATCGATGCTGGCAAGACGACGTTGACGGAGCACATGTTGTACTACAGCGGCGCGAAGCACCGCGTGGGCGAAGTCGACAAGGGAACAACGGAGACCGATTCCGATCCGGAGGAACAGGAACGCGGCATTACCATTTATGCCGCGTGCGTGACCTTCGAGTGGCTGGATCACCACGTCAATCTGCTCGATACGCCCGGACACGTGGACTTCACGGCCGAAGTCGAACGATGCCTCCGCGTGCTCGACGGTGCCGTGGTCGTGTTCAGTGCCCGCGAGGGGGTTGAGGCTCAGAGTGAAACGGTGTGGCGGCAGGCGAACAAGTACCGTGTGCCACGCATCTGCTTCATCAACAAGCTCGACCGGGAGGGCGCGGATTTTCACGCCGTGCTCGACGAAATCAGTTCGCGGCTCTCCGCCAACCCGGTCGCGATTCAAATTCCTGTCGGCCAGGGCCCCGCGCATTTCAACGATCCCTTTCGGGGCATCATCGACCTAATCCAGCTCAAGATGCTGGTGTTTGACCCGGAGTCCGAAGGCAAAGACATCGTCATCCAGGAAATCCCGGACGAGCTGCGCGACGATGCGCTCATGTGGCGCGATGCCATGCTCGAGAAGCTCTATCCCTTCAGCGATCAACTGATGGAGCTGGCGCTCGGCGAACAGCCCATTCCGGCGGAATTGATCTACAGCGTGCTGCGATCGGCAACCCTGCACATGCAAATTCAGCCGATCTTATGTGGCTCGGCCCTCCATGGCATTGGCGTGCAACCGGTGCTCGATGCCGTCGTCCGCTTCCTGCCGAACCCCTCGGAACTCCCGGCCGTGCAGGGCAAAGCGATGAACAAACGTGGCATCGAAACGGTGGAGGAACGACGCCCCCACGATGATGAGCCTTTTTGCGGGCTCGTCTTCAAGGTCCTGCCTGCCAAGACCGGCGATTTGTCGTGGGTTCGCGTTTATTCCGGAGTGCTGCACAGTAACATGCGGGCTCTCAACCCGGCCAACGATAAGAAGGAAAATATCTCGCAGCTGTGGCTGATCCATGCCACCAAGAAGGCTCAGCAGGTCGAGGAGGTGCGAGCGGGCGACATCGTCGGCGTCATTGGCCTGCGCAATTCCATCACCGGCGATACGCTCTGCGATACCCGCCACCCCGTGCAGTTGGAAACGATCCAGTTTCCCGAGACGGTCATCTCGATGGCCATCGAGCCGGAAACGACCACGGAACGTAAGAAGCTGCAGGACACCCTGGAACTGCTCAAGCGCCAGGACCCGACGCTGAAAGTCTCGGGTGAAGAAACGGGACAAACGCTGATCAGCGGGATGGGGGAATTGCACCTGGAGATCATCAAGAACCGTCTGCTGCGCGACTTCAACTTGAACGTGCGGTTCCACAAGCCGCAAGTCAGTTACCGGGAAACGATCGACCACGCGGTCGATGTGACGGCGGAATGCCATCGCCAGATCGCCGGCCAGCAGCTGTTCGCAAAACTCTCGCTGCGCATGGAACCCATGGCTGGAGAAGGACCGCCCGTAGCGGTGATCATCCGTCTGCCCCCCGATACGCTCCCGGAAGCGCTGTTGGTCGCGACGCTTGACGCCCTCAAGTCCCGCGGCGAAGGCGGCGGCATCATTGGCGGATTTCCGCTCATGAAACTGCGCGTCCTGGTGACCGGTGCCGAATTCAACGAACAGTCGGATGAGCGGGCCTTCCGGATTGCGGCCGACGAGGCCTTCAATCGCGGACTGGATCTCGGCGGGAAAGTGCTGCTCGAACCCGTCATGAAGCTGGATATCGTTACGCCGGAAGAGTACCTGGGTGACTTTGTAGGAGACCTCCAGCAGCGGCGGGCCACCATCGTCCGGACCGAAAACCGCGGCCGCATCGTCGCGATCGAAGCCCAGGCTCCTCTCAGCCAGCTCTTCGGGTACTCCAGCGCCATGCGGAGCCTCAGCCAGGGGCGCGCCGGCTGTTCGATGGAACCGCTGGCCTATGCCCCCGCACCCGCCGAGGTAATGAAGTCGTATCAGATTTGATTCAAGTAGCGGAAGTCGCCAGAAGGCGCGATAGCGACGACGGAAGACTTCCGCCGTACGAAGGCGACGACTCGGAACTCTCGCGAGTCCCGCTGCGAGAATCGGAGCATTTCCGACTCAACGTCGCGCCGACGAGTGCTTGAGCACCCGATCCAGGAACTGATAGGCGGCCTCCCGATCGGCGGGCGGGAAGCCGTGCCCGCCCGGCGGAAAGACCGCCATCAGCTGATCCTCGCTCTGCAACAGCCGGTATACGTCACGCGCGGCCGCCACGCAGCGCCGCACGCTTTCGACGCGAAAGTTGGAATCTTCGAGCGGTGCATGGATGTACAG
>JBFWYF010001002.1:0-3064 GCA_050186685.1 Pirellulaceae bacterium | reverse complement strand
GTCCGGGCCCACTGCGTCGAGAACGCCTGGCCGCATTTCTTGCAGTTGATCCGAGGCAGCTCCCGGTTCTCTTTGGTCTGTTCGATGAGCGACTCGCAATGCGGGCACTCAAACTGCACCGGCATCCGCACGTCCTGCGTTTCCGTGCACAGGTATGCCAGACCGAACCGCAAGGCGTCCGGCCCGAACTTGTCGATCACGTCGAGCGGGTCCACGCCATTGCCCTTCGATTTCGACATCGTCTCGCCGTATCCGTCGAGAATCTTCGGGTGGATGTACACGTCGCGGAACGGGATCTCGCCCATATTGTTCAGTCCCATCAGCACCATCCGCGCCACCCAGAGCGTGATGATGTCGCGGCTGGTGATCAGGACGCTGGTGGGATAGAAGCACGCTAGCTCCGGAGTCTGCTCGGGCCACCCCAAGGTCGAATGCGGCCAAAGTGCGGAGCTGAACCACGTATCGAGTACATCGGGATCCTGTCGCAACGGCTCGGTGAGCTTAACGCCCTCCGCTGCTGCGGCGGCTTGCAGTTCGGTCTCCGACAAGTCGTTCAACGCGCAGATCTGCCAACGGTCGGCGTCGCCCGCAGATATCCAGGTTACATCGTCGCGCCCGGCAAAGGCCCGCTCCAGCACGGCCGCGGGGCAGCGGGCATACCAGATCGGGATCCGATGCCCCCACCACAGCTGCCGACTCACAGGCCAATCGCGTTTCTCGCCCAGCCAATCCAGATAGCCCTTGGCATACCGGGCCGGGACAATCCGCACCCGTCCGTCCGTCACGGCATCCATGGCGGACTGAGCCAGTTCATCCATCTTCACGAACCACTGATCCGCCAGGCAGGGCTCGATCGGGGTCTTGCTGCGATCCGAGTGCGCCAGATCGATTTCCCGGTCTTCCACCTGGGCCAGCAATCCTTGAGCTTCCAGATCCGCAACGACACGCTGGCGGGCCTGGGGCACGGTCAGTCCCTGATAGGTACCCGTCTGGTCGTTGAACGTGCCATCCGGATTCAAAATATTGATGGCGCCGATTTCCGGATGCCGCTGCCACACCTCGTAGTCGTTCGGATCGTGAGCGGGCGTGATCTTGACGCACCCGCTCCCCATCTCCGGCTTGGCCCACTCGTCGGCGACGAGCGGAATCGTCCGCCCGGTCAGCGGCAGCAGCACGCGCCGGCCGGTCTGGGCCATGTTCAGCAATTGCTGGAGCTCGCCGAGCGTCGTGGTCCGTCGCGTCCGGACGTTCGCCAATTGCGACTCGATCCCTTCCCGATCCTTGGCCGGCGCCGCCACCAACTTCTCCTCCAACTCGCGCTCGAGACGCTCGAGCGCGCCGGCCGGATTCGGATGCACGGCCACCGCGGTGTCGCCTAACATCGTTTCGGGACGTGTCGTGGCAATGGTAACCCAGGCGGGTTCCCCAGGCCGCGGATCGATTACGGGATAACGGACGTGCCAGAAATGCCCCTTTACCGGCTCGTGAAATACCTCGTCGTCGCTGACCGCCGTCTGCAGGAACGTGTCCCAATTGACCAGCCGCTTGCCGCGATAGATTTTCCCCTGCCGAAACAGGTCAAAGAACGTATGCCGCACCGCTCGCGCACAGATGGCATCCAGAGTGAAGCGTGTGCGAGGCCAGTCGCAACTGCATCCCATCCGCTGTAACTGACCCAGGATGCGGGTCTCGTACTCTTTCTTCCAGTTCCAGATCCGTTCGACCAGTCGTTCCCGCCCCAGGTCGTGGCGGCTTTTCCCCTCTTCCTCGCGCAGCCGTTTTTCGACGACGGCCTGCGTAGCAATGCCGGCGTGGTCGGTGCCCGGCATCCACAGTGTTAAATAACCCTGCATCCGCCGCATGCGGATCAGAGTGTCCTGCAATGTGTTATTCAGTGCATGCCCCAGATGGAGCGCCCCGGTCACATTGGGCGGCGGAATCACGATGCTGAACGGCTGCCGCCGCCCCGTCGTGTCCGGCTCGGCATGAAAGTACCCACCAGCCGACCACAGGGCGGACAACCGTACCTGGGCCTCCGCAAAATCGAAGCGGTTCGGTATCGACGCGGAGGACACGGCCGACGCGCCCGGCTCGACGTTCTGTGTTGAGGATGCTGCCATCTGTCCCTCGCCTCCGTTTCCAGATTCTCTCGTCTCGCAGCCCGCCGCGCACCCACGTCCATGCGGGCTGACATACTCACGGACTCAAGATTCCATCCTGGCTCTTTCCAACCAATCCGTCCGCTACCGTAACTCCGTGTCAGGCCACGCGGGGAGACTCATCTTTGCAAAGCTTGTATTCAATGGCATCCACCAGTGCCAGCCAGCTGGCCTCGATAATGTTCTCGCTGACGCCAATCGTGCCCCACACGTCCCGCTGGTCGGCACTCTCGATGATGACCCGGATGCGAGCGGCGGTGCCGGCGTCGGAGTTGACGACGCGGACTTTATAGTCAACCAGCCGCATGTCGCGCAGGCCCACGAAGGTGCCGTTCAGCGCTTTCCGGAGGGCGGCATCCAGCGCGTTGACCGGTCCGTCACCCTCGGCTACTTCGTGCCGCAATTCGCCACCCACCAGCAACTTGACCGTCGCCTCCGTGAGAAATTCGCCATTCGCTCCCGCAGCTACTTCGACGTGGTACTTTACCCGGTCAAAATGTGGCTGGAAGATGCCCGCGCACTTCCGCACGAGCAGGTCGAACGACGCATCGGCGGCCTCAAACTGGTAGCCCTGGTTCTCGAGCGAAACGACGCGGGCCAGGATCGCGTCCATGAGCTCCCGAGAATGATCGAGGTGATGCTTCGACGTCATCGCTATGATGTTCGATCGCCCCGACAACTCACTGACCAGGATTTTCCGCTCATTCCCCACCAGCGAGGGATCAAGATGCTCGTACGAGTGGGTCGCCCGGGCGATTGCATGGACATGCATGCCACCCTTGTGGGCGAAGGCGCTTTGGCCCACAAAAGGCTGACTATTGCGCCGGTGCATGTTGGCGGTCTCATAGACGAACCGCGACAGCTCTGTCAGCCGCTCCAGCCCCCTTCCCCCCAGCACCTGATAC
>JBFWYF010001001.1:0-3070 GCA_050186685.1 Pirellulaceae bacterium | reverse complement strand
AGGGCATCGCCATTTACGCGCCCATGCGAGTCCACGACGACGGCGCGGACGCCGATCCGACCGCGGGAGACAGCCCAACCACCCGCCTCCTCTACCGCGTCGCCTACATCTTCGACATCACGCAGGTGGAGCACCTCACCGCCTTCACCGGGGACCGGCTCGACGTTCAAACGACCGCCGCCGAACCGCTCCGCTGCCTCGAACAGCTGAAAGCGTTTCTTGTCGGCCACAACCTCGAACTCGCCTACGCTTCACTCCGCGCCGGCTGCTACGGCTGGACCAACGGCCGCCGCATCACCTGCGCGAACAACCTCGCCCCGGCGGTGGAGTTCACGACGCTCGTGCACGAGACCACGCACGCGCTGCTGCACTTCCCGGCAGACCGCAGCCAGCGTCCCGACCTCACGACCCGCGAGACCGAAGCCGAAGCGGTCGCCTGGCTTCTCGCAACACAGCTCGGCCTCACCGGCACCGATGCGTCGATCGACTACATCAAGGCCTATCGCGGCACGCCCGAGACGCTGGAGCTCTCGCTGGAGCGCATCCGTTCCACCGCCGCCCGCCTGGCCGCCGAACTCGTGGCGGTGAGCTTCGAGCCGCCGGAAGTGCCCCGGAGTTAGGTCACTCTGAACAATCCGGGCGACGGGGCGCAATCACGCGTACCGATCGTTGCCGCTTCTCGCTGCTGCTCATCTCGCACGCAGCGTCGACAACGCGCCCGGAATCAATCACCTGATGCACTCACACACAGGCTTATGCACAGCCTGTGCACCGCATCTGTGAATAGTCGCGCCGTGGCGCAGCGTCTCAGATGCCGGAACTCGCGCGACACCCCGGACTATGAGCAGTCCGCAAGCAGTGGGCGACGGGGCGCAACCACGCGATCCGACTGTTGACGCTTCTCGGTGCCGCCAGGCACGAGGCCGAAGGCGGTCCGTCGTGTTCCGATCCGCCGCCGCCGAAATCCGGCTCCACTCCCGCGCGCGATGCGCGCGGAGGTTGAGTGATTCTTGCGGAGCGTAAGTCCACGATGGCGACGGAATCGCAGGGACGAATCCGCCGAACTGATCCCGGCGCGCAGCGCCGAGCGAAGCGTCTGCCCCGGATATCGCTTGATCCGGAAGCGGAGGGCGACGGGGCGCTACCCTTCATTCGGTACGTTTCCGACGGAGCAGCGACCCGCTGGAAGCCACCCATCAATGGCGCGTCGGACTTGCACCCCTCAATCCGGCGCCTGACGCCAAAGTCCTCGCAGGGAGCCGGTCCCGATCTCGCCCGGACGACGGACTTCTAGACCGGAGTCGCCGCTACCGCCCGCGAACCCTGCACACCCGCGCTCGGCCCATCATGGCGCTATCGTACGCGCACGCCCCGTCACGCGAAGCTATGGAAACCTGCTGCGAAAAACGGCCCCGCCTTCTCCAGAATGGTTTCGAGGTCGGATGATCGACACAGTCCGTCCGACTGCCGATCAACCAGTCCACTCATGGAAAAGAACTGCACAAGTGCGGACTCGAAAAAATAAAACGCCCAGTGCAGGTTCTCCTTCGAGATCGTCGGCAGGCTACGGCGTAATTGCTCAATATATTCTTGGATAACCGGGAAATAGAATTCCAGAACGAAATTTGAGTAGGCCTCATTCTGCTGCCAATCAGACGCCTTGGCGGCGAGCCGGCTGTAATTTGCCCACCCCTCATCGATACGTGCGAGTTCGACCAGCGCAGACAGATATGCCGTGAGCAGAGCCGCCACCGTCGGCGGGCGATCGCCCGCCTCAGCGACAACGGCGGCCAGCTTGTTGCGGATGTAGGTGGAATGTTCGGCCGCCCGGCGTTCGACAACGGCGCGAAACAGGTCAAGCTTGCGACCGAAATGATGGGTTGCGAGCGCGAGCGGAACCTTCGCTTCCTGCGTAATGTCACGCATCGACACGCCGAAAAACCCGCGCTTTGAGAACAGGCGCTCTGCCGCGTCGATGATCTTCATCCGTGTCGCTTCGGAATCCTTGCGCGACTTGCGGATTTTCGGTCGCGGCGCAGCATGTGTCGGCATGGATCGGCCCCAGAACACCAGTGAGTTTGACGGCGACCAGCAGTTTATCCGACCCACCCTCGATTTTTGTGCCGACGACCCATACATCGTCCGCATCTCAATCGTTCTCGCGTCGGCCGAGGCTAATGCCCTGCGCTGGCGACTCGATCCCTTCGCTATCAGCCCTTTTGGGTTGCCGGCAGCTCGACTTCCAGCCCGTCCAGCGACTCCAGTACCTTGATCTGGCAGGACAGCCTGGAACTGGGCCGTCTGTCGACCACCAGCTCAACGACCTCCTGTTCCAGCGGACCCATCGCGCCTACACGATTTGACCAGTTTTCATCGACGTAGACGTGGCAGGTAGCACAGCAACAGGCACCACCACACTCCGCGGCGATGCCACTCACGCCAGCGTGAATCGCTGCCTCCATCAACGAGTAACCCGGCCGCGCCGAGACCTTCTGCCGCTGTCCATCCGGATACCGGAACGTGATTTCGACCACCCTGCTCGTCCCCCCAACGCTGATACGCCGCTTGCCGACCTCGGGTCACATACTCGAAATGCCGGCAAAGTTGGAATAGGAAGCGTCGTCACGCCCCTGTGTCCCGAAGACCCATCCCGCGGCGCGGAGCTTCTGCCAGACATCCGGCGGCGACGGATTCAGGTTCCAGTCATAGATCACGTGGCGGTGCTGGAACTTCCAGGCGCCATCACGACGAACGAGGTGATCGAGATACCGTCCGCCGGCCACTAGATACTGATCCGTGGGGGCATTACTGGCCGCGACGAAAACGCCACCTTTCTCCTGCGGCAACTGTGGCTGCGCGACGATGTAGTAGCTCTCTGCGCGCGCCTCATCCCCATGCAACTCGATCAGGACATTGCCGATGACATGCTGCGTGAGACCCATGCGCCCGACGATATCGAGGCACCAGGGCATCCAATCGGCCATGCGTCCCTTGAACATCCCGTGGTTATCGGTCGCATCCGGGTGGAACAGCGTCTCCATCAGGCCCCCATCGAGGCGATCGATCGCAC
>JBFWYF010001000.1:0-3080 GCA_050186685.1 Pirellulaceae bacterium | reverse complement strand
AGCAAGGCGTGCTGCACCGGGATCTCAAGCCATCCAATATCTTGATCGACGACGAAGGTCGCCCGCATGTGACCGATTTTGGTCTGGCGAAGCGAATATCCGATCCCGGTACGTTGACCCGGACGGGAGCCGTCATCGGCACACCGTCATATATGGCGCCCGAACTCGCGGCCGGGGCACGTGGAGTAGTGGGGCCAAGCAGCGATGTCTACAGTCTGGGCGCCATCCTGTATCACATGCTGACCGGCCGTCCGCCATTCCAGGCGACTTCGCCGGTCGATACCGTGCTGATGGTCCTCGAACAGGACGTGATTCCGCCGCGCGTGGTGAACCCGCAGGCGAATCGAGACCTGGAGATGATTGCGCTGCGCTGCCTGCAGAAACCCGTCGATTTACGGTACGACTCGGCGGAACGGCTTGCCGACGATCTCGAAGCGTTTCTCGCCGATGAACCCATCTCGGCGCGCAGTGGCCAGTTCCTGCATGTACTGTCCCGGATGCTGCGCGAGACGCATCATGCCACCGTCCTCGAAAACTGGGGACTGCTATGGATGTGGCACAGCCTCGTATTGTTCATCGCATGTTTGCTGACCAATGCCTTGCATTGGGGGGGCTACCGCGAGCGGTGGTACTACATCGTGTTATGGACTTTGGGCCTGGGATTGTGGGCCGCCGTGTTCTGGTGGCTGCGGCGGCGGATGGGGCCGGTCACTTTCGTCGAGCGGCAGATTGCCCATGTCTGGGCGGCCAGTCTCGTCGCGATCGGGATGCTGTTCTTTGTCGAAACGGCGTTGCGCCTGCCCGTCCTGCACTTGTCGCCGATCCTGGGTTTGATCAGCGGCATGGTGTTCCTGGTCAAGGCCGGCATTCTCTCCGGACTTTTTTACGTGCAGGCCATCGTGTTGTTTGCGACGTCGTTACCGATGGCATGGTTCCCGGAAGTGGCTCATCTCTTGTTTGGTGTTATTGCGGCGCTGTGTTTCTTCGTGCCGGGCTGGAAATATCATCAGCAGCGCATGGCGGCAGCGCACACGCTGCGCGGGCGTGCGGACGCCTGATTCGGGCGAAGCAGGCGTTACGGGCGTTCCACCTGGACCTGGCCTGCCCGGCCCTCGCGTGGGAAGCGGACGAGCCAACGCCGACCATCAACGGAAATGTCCGCGCCGACGAAATCGATCGAATCCAGCCGGGTAGCCCGCACGGTGGGACGCTGGCCCGTCCGATACGGGACGAGCACCGTCAGCACCTGGACCTCGGCCCGTTTCTCCCGGGTGTCTGCGGCCACGTGCCACTGATTGGGGAAGTCCCTGGTCGGGGGCGGGTCGAAGCCATCCCACTGGCGGAATGCCAGCGGCTGCGCGCTCACGTAGCGGATCTCCACACCGGCCTGAGGTTGGGCGACGTGGAGTCCGGCGGCAGGTTCGTCGATTTCAAAGGGGCGCAGTCCGTGGAGCAGAAACTGAAAGGTCGCGGGCTGAGCCGCTGCCAGGTCATCGCAGAGCACGAGCAGGGGCGGGTGTTCCGACGACTTGGTGGGTTTGACGAACGCGACGTGTCGCCGGTACCGCTTCAATCGGCCACCGTAGGCGTCGGTGGCATCGCCGACGACGTAGTCGAGCTGCGGGCTTAATTCGCAGTGCACAATCTGGCCATGCGGGGCGGCCGTATGGGGGATCTGTCCCTCCCCGTCCACCAGGACGCCGTTGTGCGCCTGCGTGCTGTGCGCCCATCGATAATGAAACCGGCTTCCATGCAAGTCGCGATAGACACAGGTCGTCAGCAGCGACTCGCCGTAGGCATTGAGCTGAAAGGTGTTATGCGGATTATGGCCGTGACTCTGGGTGCCGAACGGACTGGACTTGAACAGCAAATGGACATCGACGGGGCTGTCGAGCAGCGAGGTATGCAGGCTGACGATGCCGATGCCCCGGAACCATTTCGACGTCGGGAGATCGGTTGGGGGAGCGGCAGCGGGAAGGGGTGGCAGATTGGCGGCGTAGAGAAAGCCGAGGACACCCTCGGGTTTCGCCATGTGCCATGCGTCCGACCACCACCGCCAGGAGGCGGCGTGCTGCCCGTCCGGCTGCTGCGATTTGCACCGGATATGGTAGTCCAGAAAAGCCCCAATCGAGGACGACGGCGAGCGGTACGACAGGTCGCCGAATCCGCTGTTGGGGGAGCCGGGCGGGCAGATGTAGAGCGGATAGTCGCCGACGTGAGCGAAGAACGGTTTCTTCAGGCCATCAATACCTAACGCGGCGTCGCAGACCTGCAGCCACCACACTGCCTTGGACATGTAGCCGGCCCAGTAGCTGACCCCCTCGTGCCAGCCGCCGTCCTCGTCGGCCCAGACCGGATAGCAGGCGAAGAATTTCTGCAGGGCATAGTCCAGCCACGTTTCGGCGGCCGGGATCTCGCCCAGGAAGGCGATGCCGGCTTCGCCGATCTTATGCCACACACGATTCCCGTGGCTGTTGTAGGGAGCATTCAGATGACCCGTGCCCCGCGCGACTTCGCCGCTTTCCCATGCGTCCGAGATCCTGCGCGCCATCGCCGCTTGAATCTGTTCTCGTTCGGCGGGCGTGAACCGATCATGAGCCCAGTCGTATGCCCGCGCTGGCCGAAAAAGCATCGGTTTCGCGGCCTCGCAGTTCAAGCGGAAGTTGGTGGGGCCGTCGGGGTCCCACGATGCGAGATGCAAGACCCATCGCCGAGCGGCCTCGCCGTACTTCGGGTCCTGCGAAATCAAATAGACGAAGGCCAGAATCTCTGCCTCGCGGCATGCCTGCTCCGTCTGCTCGCGATTGGGCCACCAGTACTTGATGGCTTCCACGTCATCTTTGTTGCGCGCGGACCCGCGCTGCGTCGGCTCGGGTGTGGGGCCCGTGTGCAGGATGTCGTCGGCCTGCTCTCGCAGCTGCTGGAAAGGCGCGGCAAGTTCGCCGGTGGCAAGTTGGCGCAGTCGTGGAAGATCTTCCGGCCGCATGAACAGGCGCGGATGCCCGACGGGAATCCGCGATCGTTGTTCGGCGCGGTCCGGCAAGGGGAAGGGAATGGCCGCCGCGGGTACGACAACGGAC
>JBFWYF010000999.1:0-3090 GCA_050186685.1 Pirellulaceae bacterium | reverse complement strand
CAACACTGCGAGCAGGAATTGTCGGTGCGCTCGTCGGTATTGTCACTGCGCAGGACCAGGATTCGAACGACCGGCACACGTTTGCCGTCAACGACGAGCGGTTCGAGATCAACACGCGGCGCGAGCTGAAACTGAGGGATGGTATCGCCGTCGATGACGGCGAATCGCAGATTCAGATCGAAATCACGGCGACGGATTTAGGGGGGCTGTCGTATTCCGAGCCATTCCTTCTTGTGGTTTCGGATGGCGCGGCCGTCTGGCAGAATGCTCGGGATCCGCGGGATGTGAACAACGATGGATCCGTCACGCCGCAGGACGCGCTCGTGATTATCAACGAGATCAACAATCCACAACACAGCGAACCGAACGGGCGACTGTTTGTGCCGCGTCCGGATGTTCCCGGCTTGCCGTATTACGATGTGAACGGCGATGGATTTGTGACAGCGATTGATGTGCTGATCATTATCAATCGCCTGAACGAGTCCGCGGCCGAATCGTCGGGTGGCGAGGGGGAAGGTCCGGTGCCGGTGGGTGACGGCTACGGTGCCATCTCTCCGGCAAGTCTGCCCTTGTATGCGAGCGCGATGGCGGACGAACCGCGGCCGGCCGCTGCACCGCCCAATTCCCGACCATCAGAGACTCACTCCGATCTCGTGGATATGCCGCCGCGGGCGTGGCCTCGGGAGGCATTGGCAGGAGCATCCTCCGTTGGCGAGCGTGCCGAGATATCCCCGCGAGATGCGGCAGTCGCTCCGGCACTCCGTTCGTGGCAGGCGACGTGGGTCGACGAGCGAACGTTGGCGGCTGAGCCGCGCGGGACGATCGACGGGCCGCACACCAGCGAGTCGCGACTCGACGAGGACTTCGACGGACCGGACGACTTAACCGGCTCGTTGAGTGACAGCTGGCTTGATTTGGACGAGCTACTCAGTGAGATTGCCGAAGAGCAGGGATCGGCCCGTGGGCGTTGACTCGCGGTAGGCTCTTCATCGTAAAGCAGGCGCTCTTCATCACCTCCCGGGACTTTGGCACGGCGGTTCGCCGTTGGGTTCAGCCCAGAATTTCGGTGACGACGCGGGCTTCCACCGGCCCTGTCAAACGCTCTTCCAGACCATTATGCGAATAGGTCAGTTCGGCATGGTGCAGGCCGAGCAGGTGGAGCAGCGTGGCGTGGAAGTCCCGCACATGGACGGGATGCTCCGCGGCACGCAATCCGATGGCATCGGTCGCGCCATAGGCTATGCCGCCGCGCACGCCGGCCCCGGCGAGCCAGACTGAGTAACCCCAGGGATTATGATCGCGGCCTCGTCCCTGCTCGCTCATCGGCATGCGACCGAACTCGCCGCCCCAGATCACCAGGGTATCGCGCAACAGACCGCGTTGCTTCAGATCCGCCAGCAGTCCCGCCACCGGCGTATCCGTGCGCTCGCACATCTTCTGGTGGTTGGTGGCCACGTTCTCATGCGCGTCCCAGCCGTTTGTGTCGCCCGAATAGAGTTGCACAAAGCGCACTCCGGCCTCGATCATGCGCCGGGCGAGCAGGCAGCGCGTACCAAATTCCTGCGTGGCGGGGCGATCGATGCCGTACAGGCGGAGGGTGCTGGGCGTCTCCTGGGTCAGATCGACGAGCTGGGGTGCCCGAGCCTGCATGCGGAAAGCCAGCTCGTAGGCCTCGATGCGGGCCGCTAACTCGTCATCGTCTCGGCGCGTGGCGAAATAATCACGGTTGAATGACTGGACTAGCTCCAGAGTGTGCCGCTGCTGCGCCCTGGAAAGCTGTTCTTGTGGCTGCAGGTCCAGGATTGGAGTTGCCCCTGGGCGCATGGTAACGCCCTGATACGTGGCCGGCAGAAAGCCGCTGCCCCAGGACGGTGGTCCGCCTTTGACTCCGCCCCCCGGGTCGGGCAACACAACGAAGGCCGGCATGTCCTGATTTTCGGTGCCCATCCCGTACGCGACCCAACTGCCCACGCTAGGTTTGCCCATCAGGATGCTGCCGGTATTCATCTGGTAGACGGACTGAGGATGATTGACACTGTCGCCATGCAGGCTGCGCAGCACGCATATATCGTCGGCGTGACGGGCTGTTTCCGGGAGGAAGTCACTTACCTCGAGTCCAGACTGACCGCGCGGGTGGAACGACTTGATGGGGCCTAACAGGGGGTTCTTCGCTACGTTTCGTCGCGTCATCACCGTGCCGAAGCTCTCGGGTAACGGCTGTCCGGCATAGCGTACGAGATCCGGCTTCGGATCGAACAAGTCGACGTGGCTCGGTCCGCCGTGCATGAACAGCCAGATCACGCGCTTGGCAGGGGAGCGGACGATCGAAGCACCAGCGCCTGTTGCGGGACTCTTTTCCGTGGCCAGGACGGGGGGGCGGCTGGCGTCCAGCAGCGCCAGGGCAATCAGACCGGCGCCACCGCCGGCGCGTGCCAGGATATCCCGTCGGGAAAGCTGCTGGGGCGGCAGACCGTGCGGCATAAGGAGCCTCATGGGGGGTGCTCCGGGCAATGGAGTCTTCGACAGCCAGATTCGCCGGGGCGGCAACTTCGCCTACCAGGCATATCATGGCGCCCGCCGCCCGCTTGTGCAACTTTCATCGCTGCAATCACGGTTGGCCCGAGAATTGGAAAGAAGAAGCTCGCGCCAGAACTCGGGTAGCCAGCAAAGCGAGGGCGGTGTGCCAGATGGCGTTAAAGAGGCATACGGCGGCCACTTGGTCGTCGACGCCAGCATGGAGCAGACCGAAGATCCGCATCGCCAGCGTGCGCACGCCAGGTGGAGTGACCAAAAGGGTCGCGCTCAGGTCGGCGGCCGATACCGCGGCCGCAATACAAAACCCTACCAGCAAGACTCGTCGTCGCAGCGGGATAGCCAGGTACACCAGTTGGCCCCAGTCTTGGCAGCCGTCGAGCCGGGACATATCCAGCAGCTCCGGAGGCACCGTGCGAAACGCCCACCAGCACACGACCATGGCTACAGGCGTCGCGCGGATCCATGCCGCGGCGACGGGGGCTGCCACGCTTCGATCGTAGAGCCAAATGAGCAGATCGCTTCCCTCTTGGTTCAGGACGGTAATGACGGCGAGGG
>JBFWYF010000998.1:0-3095 GCA_050186685.1 Pirellulaceae bacterium | reverse complement strand
AACATGTTCCGTGCCAACTGCTCGACCTGCTCGCGTGTAGCCAACTTCCCCTCCGCCGCGGCGGTCGTCAGCGCCTCGTCGGGCATCGTGTCCCATAGGAGGTACGCGAGCCGACTGGCCCGCTCATACGGCACATACGGCCCCTGCTCCCCGCGTTCCACCCGGAACAGGAAATGGGGCGATTGGAGCATCGTCTCGACGACAATCCGCGCTCCGGCCACCACGTCGCCGGCCTGCTGATACTCGCTCTGGAATAAGCTGTTGTACAGTGCAAGTTCCTCGTCGCTCAGCGGCCGCCGAAAGGCGCGGGCACCGAACTCGCGGACGAAGCGCCGACCGCGCTCTTCGGCCGCACTGCCGTCGTCGGGCGGCAGCAATCGGCGGTGGTCTCCGCCGCGAAAGGCGCTCGCCGCCAGCCGTTCGGCCGCCACGCCATACGCCTCCGCCTGCAGCGGTGAAATGCCCTGCCCTTCCAACTGGTTCCGGAATCCCCGAATAAAATCCTCTTTCGGAAACTGCTGGGCCGGCTGGCTCTCGTCGCCCAGTAAATCCCGCACCGTATGGTCGTACTGGCTATGCGTCAGACGTCGCACGGCCAGAGGCAACAACCGCCGTCGTTCGGCGACGGCGATACGCTCGCGGGCCGCTCGCACCTGCGCGTCCGACAATCCGGCCAGATGCTCAACCCATTGGCGGAGCATCTGTTCCTCCGGCGACCCCGGCTTGATCCGCTCGCCCCCGGTATGCTCCTCCCGATTCGTCGGCTTGCGCAGCAGCAGCGATTCTTCGGGGCGCTCGCGGTCGACCACGTCCAATAGCCTGAACCCAAATGCGATCACTTGCTCGCGACTGGCGTCGGCGGTCGGAAACTCCAGCTCGGTCTCGGACCCCACCCCATTGTCAGCATGGCATAAGGGACATTGCCGGTTCTGAAATACCGGGTACAACCGGTCGGCGAAGAACGATTCGTCGACGTCGAGTGACTCCGCGCCGACGACGAATCCGCCTGGTCTCAGCCCCGACAGACCGCCCCCTGCGATCGCCAGTAAAGCCACCCTCAGCAGGCTGCTCCGGAACTGCCAGTAACCGGACATGGCGCAACTCCAGCCAGGTAGGAAAGGACCGTGACGACGCGTCGATGGATTCTATCAAGAAGCTAGTCGATCGACATATTCCTTGTTCGCCCTCCCAAAGATTGTCTCGCGCGGCGTCGCCGAGTCGCCGAGTCGCGGAGTCGCGGAGTCGCGGAGTCGCGGAGTCGCGGGGCACAGCGACAGGGATTGGCATCTCGTTCGAGCTGTGGCGGGCTGTGAGACGTGACGGCATGCACCCCCTGGGCCCATGATGATTCGACTTCGTGCCCTTCGTGTCCGTCGTGGTGCTCTCTTGTGTGGTGGGAGCAGATGGATAAAGCTCTCCCACCCGCCGGAAGTGGCCGGGATACAAGACCGCATCAGGCGACTCGAAGCGTAGACGGTTCTCTGTGGCTTCGCGCCCTCCGCGTGAGGCCCATCCGGGGGCGAAAAAACCGTTCCACACACGGCGCCGCGGGCCACTCTGTGCGGGCCACTCTCAACTGGCCGCCTCTTCCAGCCGGTTCAACCAGCGCTGGACTTGCAGCGCGTCGTGGTAGGTGGCCCCGACAGGCACCTCATTACGGCCCCGGACGACACGGCAGAAACAACGCAGTTCCTCGGCCATCATGCCCGTGGGCCCCGTCTCGTCTGTGCGGATTTCAAGCGGCATCGGCCACTGCATCCGTTCGTCCCATACCTCGATCGGACGAGGGTTCGACACGACACGGGCAGACCAGCCCGCAGCGAAAACCTCCATCCGGTCAATCCCCCGCGGTGGCATGCCGCTCGGCGTAATATACGACGCCACGCATTGGACGAGCGTGCCGTCCTGCCACTGCAGGTGGGCCGCCGCAAGGTCCACGGCTCCCGCCGCCGTGCGATGAAACCGCGCCGCGAAATGGACCGGCTCGGCCCGCTGCAACAGCACCTGCACCGCATACAGGTCGTGGACCATCGCCCCGTGCATCGGATTCTCGCCCGGAAAGTCGCGAATGATCGAGGCCGGCCGGTGACGGACGCAGTCGATGAAATGAATCGAACCCCGTCGAGCAGCCTCGTCCCGCAACGCCCGAAACTCGCTGTTGAATAACAGGATGTGCCCCATCATCAAGTTGGACGAATCGTCGCGAACGAGCGTCCCGAGACTCTCTGCCTCGGCCAGCGAAGCGGAAATCGGCTTCTCCAGCAGGACCTGCTTGCCGGCCGCGAGCAGCCGGCGCGTAACGGCAACGTGTTGAGCCGTCGTGCAGGCAACGACCCACGCTTCCGCGCCCGACTCCTCCATCGCAACATCCAGATCGGTCCAGCTCGGAACTTCCGGCAGTTCCGGGCGAATCTTGTCGATACTGGCCTGACGCCGCGCCACGATGCCCACCAGTTCGGCCTCCGCCAATCCCTTCAGCGTTAGCGAATGCAGCCGGCCGAAGCGTCCCAGCCCGATCACTCCGACGCGCACGGGTTGCGAGGAATCCTTCCTCGGATCGTCTCCCACCGTCTTCATGGCATGGGCTCCGGGGCATTGTTCGCGAACGGCACGGCACGTCCGGAAAACATCAACCGGCCGAATCGATGTGGAGTGTGGAAACTGGGCGCGGGAGTATCACCCGGCGACCACTGGCTGTACTGCAGGTTCGTGTCTCCACCATGCCGGTTCAGATTGACCAACCACGAGTCGCTCGCGAGCGGTGGAGTGTGGGGCATATAGCGCTCGAAATTCCGAAATGGAATCGCCACCTCGCACTGCCAGTAGGCATCGGTGTCGCCGTCGTCGTTGGCGGTTCCCACCAGATGTCCCGCCACGCGCACGCCATCCGCATCCCAGACTTTGGCACGCGGTTTGGCCGGTCCGTCGGGTCGAAAATTGTCGATGTAAACCCCGACCACGTTCCACTCGATATTGAAGTACACAAGCGGGCGGGCCGGATCGGGAGCCAGCATGATCTCGAAGCAATCGTCTTTCGCCACATCGCTGTCGTGCTCGCGATGCCGAGCCGTAATGTGGGCATCCTCGCAGATATG
>JBFWYF010000997.1:0-3095 GCA_050186685.1 Pirellulaceae bacterium | reverse complement strand
CGGGCGATGCCGGCGACAAGCGGAGGGACAATAGCGGGACTCGGCGGGAGGGACAAGATCGATGTGTCCCTGCGTTCGCCTTCCCGTAGCTGCGTTCGCCAGAACGCGGGCCCCGCGGCTTCTCCCCCTCTCTGGTTAGAGGGGCTACGGATCGCGCACTTGACACTGACCCGTTCAGACCGGATTCTAGACCTCCTGATCCAGATATGGACAAAGATACGTGGAGACCGCTGACATGACGCGCACACTCGTTACCCTTCTGGCGGTCTGGGTCGTCCCATCCATCGTGGCCCAGGACGCGGTGGATTTCGGTCGCAAGATTCGCCCTTTGCTGGCCGACAAGTGCTTTGCCTGCCATGGTCCCGATTCCGAGCACCGCGAGGGGAACTTGCGACTCGACACGCGAGAAGGATTGTTCGGCACCGGCGACTCAGGCGTACCCGCGGTTGTCGCGGGAAAGCCAGAGGAGAGCGCCCTTTACCAGCGCCTGACGACGGACAATGCCGACGAGCGAATGCCGCCCGCCGACTCGGAAAAGAAGCTGACGGCCGACGAAATCGCGCTCGTGCAGCGATGGATCGAGCAAGGCGCTACGTGGCAGCAGCATTGGTCGCTGGTAGCGCCTGTCCGGCCGTCCGTACCGACGCCGCGCCGCGCCGAGTGGCCGCACAACGATGTGGATCGGTTTATTCTGGCACGACTCGAACAGGAGGGGTTGCAGCCGTCGCGCCCCGCGGACTCCGTGGCGCTGATGCGGCGCGTCACCTTGGACCTGACGGGGCTTCCGCCTACGCCTCAAGAAGTCGATGCCTTTCTCGCGGACCGATCGCCGCAGGCGTATGAGTTGCTTGTCGACCGGCTGCTCAAGTCGCCGCACTACGGCGAGCACATGGCGCGCTACTGGCTGGACGCTGCGCGCTATGGCGATACGCACGGTCTGCACCTGGACAACTTCCGCATGATGTGGCCGTACCGGGATTGGGTGATTCGCGCCTTCAATGCCAACATGCCATTCGATCAGTTCACCATCGAGCAGCTGGCGGGTGACTTGTTGCCCGGAGCGACGCAGGACCAGATCCTGGCAACCGGTTTCAACCGCTGCAACGTGACCACCAGCGAGGGCGGCGTGATCCCGGAGGAATACGAGGTGTACTACACGAACGATCGCGTAGCCACCATGTCGACGGTCTGGCTGGCCACCACGATGGGGTGCGTCACTTGTCACGAGAGCAAGTTCGATCCGTATGAAATGAAGGACTTTTACCAGCTGTTTGCCTTCTTCAACAGCCTCGACGGTCCGGTAATGGACGGCAACGCGCAGGATACCGCACCGGTCTTACGGGTCATGACGGACGCGCAGCGGGCGGAACTGGCGGCATGTGACGAGAAAATACAGACACTATCTTCCCTCATGACGGCCGAGCGACCTGAATTGGACGCCGCCCAGCAGGTCTGGGAGGAAACGGTGCGCCGGCAATTGTCGCTGCCGACCGAGTGGGTCACGCTGATGCCGGAGCGGATCACGTCCAGCGGGGGCGCGACCTTGAAAAAGCTGGACGACAACTCGTGGTTAGCCAGCGGCCCCAATCCGGACAAAGAGGTCTACGAGCTGGTCGCGGATGTGGCCGCCGAGAAACTGACCGCCGTCCGTCTCGAGGGGCTGACGCACGAATCACTGCCCAAAAAGAGTGCGGGCCGGAGTCCGAACGGCAACGTCGTGCTGACCGAATTCGAGCTGGACGTGGCGCCTCTCTCGGCGGGAGCGGACGGTTTGCCTGCCTGGCAGCCGGTGAAGTGGTCGCGCGCCTGGGCGGACCACCAGCAATCCAAGGGCGATCTCAAAATCGGGAATGCCGTGGATGGCAAACCGGAAACGGGTTGGGGAACCGAGGGGCACGTACGCAAGGAAAACCGCAATGCCATTTTCGTGGCTGCTGCCGCGTTCGGTCATCCGGGTGGAACGCGATTGCGGATCCGGATTAAGCATGAGTCCGTATATAAGCGGCACCAATTCGGCCGTTTCCGCCTGGCCGTGACGGGGGCCGAGCATTTGCCGGAGACAGGGCAGGGGCAAGTTCCCACTGAGATTGCCCGATTACTGGAAATGGCACCGGACAAACGGGACGCGGAGCATCGCAAGGCGTTGCGCAACCATTTCCGGGAAGTGATCACGGACGATGCGGTGATGAAGCAGTCCCGGGAGGAACTGGCCGAGATACGAAAGCAGAAGTCCGCCTTGGAGAAGTCGTTGCCGACGTCCCTGGTCTGGAAGGAAGCCAAGGAGCCGAAACCGGCCTACATCCTGTTGCGCGGGGCTTATGACAAGCGGGGAGATCGTGTCGAACGGAACACACCGGCTGCATTGCCACCCCTGGCCACGTCGGCCGAGGGAAAGATTCCCACCCGACTGGACCTCGCTCGATGGCTGCTCACCGCCGAGAACCCGCTGACGTCGCGTGTGATCGTGAATCGATTCTGGCAACAGTATTTCGGGATCGGGTTGGTCGAAACGAGCGAAGATTTTGGTACGCAGGGAACGCCGCCGAGTCATCCGGAATTGCTGGATTGGTTAGCAGTCGATTTCCGTGAAAGCGGGTGGGATGTCAAGCGACTGCAGAAGATGATCGTGATGTCGGCGACCTACCGTCAGCATGCGGGGCAATCGCCGGAACTGTTGAAGATCGATCCGCGGAACCGGCTGCTCGCCAGGGGGCCGAGGTTCCGCGTCGACGCGGAGACGATTCGCGACACGGCCTTGGCGGCCAGTGGTCTGCTGCTGGCCACCGTGGGCGGTCCCAGTGTGAAGCCCTACCAGCCGCCCGGGATCTGGGAGGCGGTTGGTTATACGGACAGCAACACGGCCAAGTTCCGCCGCGACGCAGGGGCGGCGCTCTACCGGCGCTCACTGTACACCTTCTGGAAGCGGACGGCACCACCACCGATGCTGGCCAGCTTCGATGCCCCGTCGCGCGAAACATGTACGGTGCGTCGCTCGCGGACAAACACACCGCTGGCCGCCCTGGCTCTGATGAACGACGAGCAGTACGTCGAGGCGGCGCGCGGCATGGCGGAGCGGATTCTGAAGGAAGGCGGCG
>JBFWYF010000996.1:0-3097 GCA_050186685.1 Pirellulaceae bacterium | reverse complement strand
AACTCGGTGTGGCGTTACCTCTGCGTAGTGCCGCTGGAGGGAGTGGAACGTGCACAGGCCACGATGCTGCCCATCGAAAACGACCTTCGCGTTCCGATGATGCAGATCTTCGAGCTCTACCGCGGCAGGCTCAAACCGGCCGACGTGATGGCGGCGGTTACAAGCGGTGCTCCCGCGGCCGTCGTGCGGGCGGCGCGTGAATTCTATGCCCATCTGTACTTGGCGCTCTGGTACGAGTCCCAGAACCAGCCGACCGAGGCGGCTCGTTATCTTGACTTGGCGGCGAACCCGCGACTGCGGGAGGTGCGTGGTGTGAATCGTTACATGTGGGACGTGGCCCGCATTCATCAGCAGAAGTTGCGTAAGCGTGTCTCCTCAACTCCGGCCGCGAAGTGATAGCCGCTGATGCTGGTCAAACTGCGCCACATCCTCGAGATGATCCGCTTCAGCCACACGGTCTTTGCGCTGCCTTTTGCGCTGTGGTCTGCAGTCATGGCCTGGCAGGCGCCTGCGGAGCCGCCGGTTGTCTTTCGCGTACGCGACCTGCTCGGCGTGGTGCTGTGCATGGTCTTGGGGCGCAGCTGTGCGATGGCTTTCAATCGTCTGGCCGACGCCGACGTCGACGCGCGTAACCCGCGGACAGCACGGCGTCACTTGCCGGCGGGCCTGTTGACGCGATCCAGCGTGCGCCTGTTTACCACGGCCTGCGCGGCGGGATTTGTCGGGGCCACGTCGTTGTTCTGGCCGAACCCGCTGCCAATCGTGCTATCCCTGCCGGTGCTGGTGTTTCTCTGCGGTTACAGCTATGCCAAGCGTTTCACGTCCCTGGCGCACTTCTGGCTGGGAACGGCGCTGATGCTCGCGCCCGTGTGTGCCTGGATTGCGATTCGCGGGCAAGCGGTCGTGGCGGATCCCCGGGATGTGCTGCCCGCGGTGTGGCTGGGTCTGGCGGTGCTTATGTGGGTGGCGGGCTTCGACATCATTTATGCCTGCCAGGACGTTGACTTCGACGTGAAGACCCAATTGCGCAGCATTCCGGCGCGGTGGGGCGTGGCATCGGCGCTGCGTCTATCGGCTGTTTGCCATCTGGCGATGGTCGGGCTGCTCGCAAGCCTGCCGTTCTTGCACCACGCGGGCGCGCCTCGAATCGCACTCGACGGGTTATACCTGCTGGGTGTGGCGGGGGTGGCATTACTGCTGATGTATGAGCACTCGCTGGTTCGCCCGGACGATCTGACCCGTGTGAACGTCGCCTTTTTTCACGTCAACGCTGTCGTCAGCATAGGGTTGTTTGTGCTGGCGACGCTGGACCTGTTCGTCGTGTAGCGCCGGGGGAGCGATCAGGGCTGGTCGGCGTACCGCACCCACTGACCGGCTTTCGCCAGGTTCTGATGGATCCCGGTTCCCACGGAGGCGACCAGGGCCGCTCCGAAGGCTGCTGCTTCCTGGTGTCGAGTCACGGCGAGAGGGATTCCGACGGTCTCCACGACGATTTGGGCCAGCACGTCATTGGCGCGGAGCCCATTGCCGGCCACCGCCATCTGGGCGTGACGGCGGCCGCACATCGTCGATAGCTGCTGATAGGCTTCCCGGTAGTCATTCGCCATACCCTCGAGCGTTGCGCGGGCCAGGTGAGCTACCGTGAAGTTTTGCGGCGAAAGGCCTCGGATTGTGCCCCGCGCGGCCGCGTTGGCCCGCGTACCTGCAAAACACGGCTGGCAGAGCAGCCCATCCGAACCGGCCGGTACCTCGGCGGCTAGCCGATTCATTGCCGCATACAACTGACCGGCGGTGGATCCGATACCGAAAACCCTTTGTCCCACGTCCTCCAGGAACTGTTCGAGAATCTGGTAGCTCCATCCTCCCGACAAACCCACGTGTGACAGCAGGTTTCCACGGAGCGGATACGGTCGCAGTTCGACGGGAGGTCGGAAGTCCTCGTCGGACGTGAACACGGCCACCTGAGCCCCGGTCCCGACATTCAGCAGGGCCAGGTTCTCGGCGTCTGCGACACTTCCCACGAAACTAGCCTGGTGGTCGCCGATCGGCACGAAGACGCACGTGTCCGGAGCGAATCCCAAGTCGCTCGCGACATCGGGCCGCAGGCAGCCCATCGCTTGGTCGGCTTCCGCAAGGTGGGGCAGCACGTCACGAGACAGACCGAGCCCAGCAAGTGCCTCCGCGTCCCAATCCCGCTGGCGGACGTTAAGAATCCCAGCGCTCGCCGCACAGGTCGGATCGGTATGGATCGGAGCCCCGGTCAACTGCGCCGCGAAGTAGTCCATGAGGAAGCAAGCACGACTTCCCGCCGGGACGCCTCCGGACCGTTGGAGCCAGAACAACGTGACGGCCAGAAAGCCGGGCTGCAGGCGGCATCCCAACCGCTGCACGGCGTCCCGCCCGATCCGATCCTGGGCCACCTCGACCCAGTTTCGTCCGTCACCCGGCATCGGTTCGAGCCCGCGCCGATCCTGCCAGTTAATCAGTGGCGACGCACTGCGCCCCGCGGCATTCACCAGCAGCATCCCATGTTGCTGGCCGGTCACGCCGATTCCGCGCACATCTCGAGAGGCCGCGCCGAGCTGCCGGGCGACGTCGGCGAGGCATTCGACCCCTGTGTGCACGATTCCATCGGCGTCCCACTCCGAGCGTCCGGGCGCTGACGCGCCGGCTGCCGTGTATCGAGCCCGATTGTCACGAGCCGCTTGAGCGACGACCTGGCCGTGCGCCGATTCGACGGCCAGGGCCACGATCTTGGTCGTTCCCAGGTCGATCCCGATCAGCAGAGGGGCGGTCATATGGCACCGCTAGGGAAAGGCGAGTGACGCGAGTTGCGGGGTGCGCCGCCAGTCGACCAGATGCAGTTCCACATTGCGCATGCCCTTGTAATCGTTGATCACGGGGCGAAAGGCGATGTCGATTGGCTCCTGAATCTGGGCCAGTTCGTCGTGCCACTCGGCGCGGCCGAACGCCACGGCGCGCAACGCGACGCGATGTTGTATCAGCCGCAGTGACACATGTCGTTCGCCGCCACCCAGTCGGCGGGGAGGCTCTGCGAGCTGCACCCCGGTCGCGCACAAGAGCGCTCGTGGATTGC
>JBFWYF010000995.1:0-3102 GCA_050186685.1 Pirellulaceae bacterium | reverse complement strand
CCTAGGTCGTCATGGAAACCGACTGATGCTGGCGGCGCCGGCATCCGCACGCAAGTCATGGCGAAGCCCATTATCTCAAGGGAGGATAGCCATGATGAATCGAATTGTGGAACTGCTAGGCGAACAGGCTACGTCGCTGCTGAACCATCGCTGCCAGACGATCTCGAAAGATCGCCTGCATCTGCCGTCACCCGACGTCGTGGAACGGTTCTATGTTCCCAGCGATCGTAATCTGAGGGTACTCGGCAACCTGCAACGGATGTTCGGCGCGGGGCGATTGGCACACACCGGTTACCTGTCGATCTTGCCTGTCGACCAGGGGATCGAGCACTCGGCTGGTGCCTCGTTCGCCCCAAATCCCGATTACTTCGACGCGGAGAATATTGTCAAGCTCGCCATGGAGGGTGGGTGCAATGCCGTTGCCTCGACCTACGGTGTGCTGGGAGCCGTGGCCCGCCGCTACGCTCATCGCATTCCGTTTCTCGTCAAGATCAATCACAACGAGTTGCTGACGTATCCGAACCAGTTCGACCAGGTCATGTTCGGGACCGTCCAGCGGGCGTACGACATGGGTGCCGTCGCCGTCGGCGCTACCATCTATTTCGGCTCCGCTCAGGCCACCCGGCAAATCGTCGAGGTCAGCGAAGCGTTCGCACGCGCTCACGAACTGGGCATGGCCACGGTGCTGTGGTGTTATCTGCGCAACGAGCACTTCAAGACCGACAAGGACTACCATGTATCCGCCGACCTGACAGGCCAGGCTAACCACCTCGGCGTCACGCTGCAGGCCGACATCATCAAGCAGAAACTGCCGGAAAACAATGGCGGCTACAAGGCACTCAAGTTTGGTAAGACTTCGTCTCTGGTCTACGAACGATTGACCACGGATCACCCGATCGACCTGTGCCGCTACCAGGTTGCCAACTGCTACATGGGTCGCTGCGGGCTGATCAACTCCGGCGGTGCCTCGTCAGGCGAGTCGGACCTGGCCGAGGCCGTACGTACAGCCGTGATCAACAAGCGAGCGGGCGGCATGGGTCTCATCAGCGGTCGGAAGGCGTTTCAGCGTCCCATGGCCGAGGGTGTGAAACTGTTGCAGGCCATCCAGGACGTATACCTGGAACCCCAAGTAACCGTCGCTTAGCGGATGGCCGGCCTACGGCGTGCGTGGCTCACGAGGGGTCAGCTCGTGCACCGATAATTCGTCGGGCGCCACGCACTGCCGGGCCAGCTGCACCAGGTGCACGTGGTGAGTGAAGAAGATTACCTGGGTGCGGCGTCCCACTTCGGCCAGCACGCGCAGCGTGGCGGCCGACCGATCGTCGTCGAATTGCACCAGAATGTCATCGACGATGAACGGGATCGGCGGATGCTGGTCGAGGTAGTGTTCGAGACTCGCCAGCCGCACAGCCAGATACAGTTGGTCGCGCGTGCCGGTGCTCATGGCCGTCACGGGTACCGTCTGCCCCATGCCGGCCCGGATGCCGACCAAGAACGGCGAGTCCTGGTCGCCGTATTCGGCGCGCAAACCGGTAAACGAGCCGCACGTCAGTTCGGCAAAACGGCGGCTGGCTCCCTGCAGAATGGGTCCCTGGTTCCGCTCGCGATACCGTTCCATGGCCTTGCGGAGGACCACGGCCCCGGTGTGCAATCGCACGTACTCGTCCAGGTCCCCCTGCAAACTCGCCGCCAGCTCCTGGATTTCGGCCTCGACGTCCTGCGCCTGGTCACCGGCACTCACTTGTTGCATCTGGTTTTCGAGGCTTCCGATCCGAGTAGCCGTCTCGCGCTGCCGGCGTTCGAGTTCCTCGATTTCGGTCGTCAGAGCGCTCAGTGAACTTTGCAACTGGTCCGCATCAAGTTGCGCGGCCTCGGCGAGGAATTCCTGCAGCGGTTCGTGGCCGGCCAGGCGGGTGAGCTGTTCGGTCAGTTGCTGCTGCTGGCTCTCGCACCATCGGCGGCGCGCGGAACGCTGCTCGGCCACAGGCAGTTCATCCAGCGATTGGCAGGCGGCATCGGCGAGCAGCACGTTCAGCCGGGACTGCGCCGTCTCCATCCGCTCGAGGTGGTTCGCGCGTTCCTGTTGTCGCTTCGTCTGGTCGGCCCTCACCCGGCGCATTTGTTCGTGCTGCTGTCGGGCCCGTTGCCAGCGTTGATGCAAGCCGCCTACCGCTTCGTCCAGCGAACCATCCGCCAGGTCCGGCGCCAGCTGTCGCACGATGCTCACCACGTCTTCGCGAAACTGGCGCGCATCGGCATCGATCCCATGGATTCGTTCGCGCAGCCCTTCGATCCCGCGTTCACACTCGCGCAATTGCACGAAGGTCTGCATTACCTCGTGCGCTTCGGCCGGTGTCGCCTCGGGCGGGAGGAACAGGCTCGCCAAGGCCTGCTCCCACTGCGTGCGTACCAATTGCCATTCGGCATGGCTGGCCTCTTGGGCCGCGGTCAGTCGCGGCATCTCTTCCGAAAACTCGCGTAGGTTGGCCACGAGTTGTTCGCGACGCAGACGCTGCGTATCGAACTCCTCCAGTTGTTCCTCCGCAAACTCGACCAGCGGCTGCAAGCCGCGGTCGTCGGCTGAGTCCGGTGGCGTATCGCCGAAGGCGCACAGCGCGGTCCTTAGTTGCCGGCAGGCAGCGGCACGTTGCTCGTCTTCGCGTGCCAGTTCGTCCTGCTGCCGCCGCAGTTCGTCTGCCAGGGTTAGGATCTGCTGGAAGCGGGCCAACCATCCGCGCATCTCGCGCGGCGACAGGGGCGAGATCCCGGCCGGCTGCCATAGCGCGACCCACTCCCGCTCCATTTCCGCTTGCCTGTCCGCCGCGGCGGACAGGGCCTGCCGGTGTTCGACGAGCCATTGCCGGATCGCCTGCTGCCGGGCCAGCAGCGCGGCTTTGGCGGCCACGCGATCGGCCTCTGTCCGCAGACGGTCCGCGAGACGGTCCGCAGTGCGTACGGATTGTTCGTACCGGTCCGCCAGCTCGCCGTTCGAAGGGTCGCCCTGTTCCGCCGGTCGCGGGGTTCGTTCCGGTGAGGCTCCGCTGGCCAGTCGGCGACGTACATTGGACCAGGCGGAATCCCGTTCCGCGCGTGCCGCATCGA
>JBFWYF010000994.1:0-3103 GCA_050186685.1 Pirellulaceae bacterium | reverse complement strand
CTCGGCGACCAGCGGATCGAACTGGGGGATCTCTACGGCATTGTTACCTTGCTCGTGCTTGCGAAACAGAAACAGGTACGTCTCGTTCTGGGGACGATATCGGTGAAAATACAGCACGTTCTTGTCATGGATGGCTTGCCGTAAAGCCGGTACGCCATCGGCAGGTAAACGGGCAGTGACGCCCAACGCCTCGCCGATGGCCTCGGCGCAGCGTCGGTGCCCTTGAGCCGACAGCTGAATGCCGTCTGCCTCGTAGTCGACGAGTGACAGCGATTGGCGAAATGGGGCGCCCGCAAGATTGATAAAGCCAGCCTCGCGGCCGTGTGCCTCTGCCGCCAGGATCTCCGCGTATTGCTGAAGGACTTGGTTGTAAGGCTCCGGATCGGGCAGGCGAGGCGAAGGACGCATGCGTGGCGGCGGCGCAATCAGGATCAGGCGGACATCGGGCGGCTGCAATTCGTTGAGCAGTTTCGCTAATCCTTCGCGGAACCGTTCGATTCCCGCCAATCCGGCATACGCCTCGTTCCCGCCGTAACTGACCATCAGCACCGTAGGACGGGCATCGCGAACGTCCTTGACGAGTCGGGCGAAACCGTCCTGCTGGGTACCGAACAGCGCCCGCGATTCGCCCCATACCGTGTCGCCGCTCCATCCCAGATTGCGAAATGTCAGCTGCTTGCCGGTATTTTCCAGCGTTAGCAAGGCCTCCAGGTGACTGTCCTGTTGCATGCGCTCGATGAACGTTCCGCCTATCAGCACCACGCGGTCATGCTGGCGAAAAGTGAACCGCTCGGCGGCGTTCGAGAGGGAAGGATCGCCCGCGACAACCGTCAGTCCCGCGGCCAACCAGACGAGCATGCGGGTAACGGAAAACCTTGGCATTGGTCTCATGATGTAAGTCCCTGACTCCGGGAACCGCTTTGCGGTCCGTCATGGGGAATCTCGGAAAGAGCTCAGTGTGTCATGGCGTAGGTCAGGATGTTAATCCCCAACGGATACGACCAGCGTTCCGAGAAACGCTCGAAGTACTCCGTGTTCTCTCCCTCCCGCTCCCAGCCGTCACAGATATCGTTGTTGTGACACAACAATGCGACCAGCCTCTGCCGGTCGTCGAAGTACCCCATGAAATGAGGTCCCTTGTCGTTTCCAGGATCACCATGCCAGTACTCGAAGTCCCAACCGCGCGACCAGGCGTTGATGCTGGGAACTTGCGGGAGTTCAGGCAGATCGTAAACCAGGTGAAAAATCGGATGGCTGTGAGGTAGTTCGCGGGGCTCCCGGTCCGGAAACACGCGCCGCATCTCCGAGCGGATGTGATGCCATTCCTCGGGGGCCCAGAAGTCGTCGACCATCAGGAACCCGCCATTGAGCAGGTATCGGCGGAGGGCCTCGACCTCCTGTTCGTGGAACTCCAGATCGCGGATTCCAATCATAAACAGGAATGGATAATCGAACAGGTGGGGATCATTCAGCCGGAGGACCTTGCCATTCGGATCGACTTTAAGCGAAGTCAACTGCTGCAACCGAAACGAAAAATTAAGATCGGCGTCGGGGTAATCGTTGGCCCAGTGTCCGTCGACAACTGAAGCGCGCCCCTCATACTCAACCCGGGCAAACGTGAACACGTCATGCTCGAAATCCGGATGGTTCTCCCAGCGAGGATACTCTTCCCGATTGAAAGGACGACGAGGTCCGCGTCGGCCGCGAAACTGGGCGTAGAGGGCCGCCGCCATCAGGCCGGACATCACCAGCACGGCGAGGCCAACGAGACACCAACGACGATGAAGGAGGAAGCGCATCGGGTGTCCTGTCATGCGAAACTGGCTACGCTCGGTCTGGACGAATGATAGGTGCCGCGGCAGCAGGTGCCCCGGCGCGAGCCGCCATTGTAGTCGAAGGCCGAACCGGTCTGAAATTGGAATCGGTTTTGACAAGAATCGGGAGGGCCGCTATCCTTCGCACGCTGTCAACGGCCCGACGAGTCCTGGGCTGTTGCGGAGCGCAGGTCTTGGCCCGCCCTGACCTGCCGCATGCCCGCGCGCAAAGGTGCCTCGGCCGCACGGATGCGTCCCCCCCTGCCTCTGTCACCCGCCTGCTTGCACATGGAGGTGCAATCGTGGTTTCTTCAGCTGCCGCTGCTCCTGCTACGCGCGTCGTCGTCGTCGACGACTCGGCCGACTCCCGCGAAGTCCTCCATACGCTCCTCCAGTCACGGGGCGTGGCGTCCCTGGAAGTTGGCGAGGCCCGGGAAGGCCTGGAACTGATCCGGCAGCACCAGCCGGCAGTCGTTGTGCTCGACCTGGACGCCGTCGCGGACCAGGACGAAGCCCTGCAAAACGAGCTGGATGCTGCCACGCAGCACAGCCAGTCCGCCCTGGTGGTACTGGGCCGAGCACGCCGCTATCTTGGGAGACTACCGGATGGTCAGGTCATTCAGAAACCTTATCATTACGGGCCGCTGATCGAGATCATCGAACGGCTATTGGACCGGTAGCACGTTGGCTGCCACGGCGCAGCCGCGATTTTGCCTGTTCCCCGCGGGTCAAGGACATCATGGCTTCGCTGTTCGTCATCCAGGGGCGCGACCAGGGACGACGATTCGATTTGAACCAAGAGGTCGTATCGCTCGGCCGGGACAGCGCCAACGTAATCCAGCTGCACGACAGCGAAGTCTCGCGTCGACACGCGGAGCTGCGGTTTCAGGACGGCCGGTATCAGCTCGTCGATCTGAGCAGTTCCAATGGGACGTTCGTCAACGATCAGCTTGTGACGGAGCACGAACTGGAGAGCGGAGATCGGGTTCTAATCGGCCGCACGCTGCTGATCTTCACGCGGGTGGAGGAATCCTCTTCGGTGAACCTCGCCAGCGACGTCGATATTGTTCGTCGCACGGGATTGGAGGCCAACTCGCGGATTGTCCGCTCCATGGGACAGGCCGAAGGAAGCCAAATCCTGGTCCAGGCCGAGGCCGAGGACAGCCCGTGGCTGGCCCGGGCGCGCAGCAATCTCCAGATCATGTACCGTACGGCACTCGCCGTAAGCCACACGCTGGACATCGACCAGCTGCTTCACCGCATTACCGATCTGATTTTCGAGTGGGTCG
>JBFWYF010000993.1:0-3106 GCA_050186685.1 Pirellulaceae bacterium | reverse complement strand
CCTCGGCTCTTAGGCGGCGTGCCACGGAAGAAGCGCTGGTACCGGTCGGCAGCGGCCCCCTCAGCGCCCCACTTGTCGAGCGAGAAGGGCGGGTTGGCCACCACCACGTCGAACTTCATCAGGTTGTCGCCCTCGACCAGCTTGGGGCTCCGGATCGTGTCGCCGCGCTCGATCCGCGCCTGGTCGAAGCCGTGGAGGTACATGTTCATCTTGGCGAGCGCCCAGGTCGCGCCGTTCAGCTCCTGCCCGAAGAGCGCCACGTTGCGGACACCGTTGTCGCCAGTCGGGACCATCTCGCCGGTGCGGATCAGGAGCGCGCCCGCACCGCAACACGGGTCGGAGACGCGGGCTCCCGCCGTCGGCGCGAGAATTCGCGCCAGCAGACGCGACACCTCGGGCGGAGTGTAGAACTCGCCGCCCTACTTGCCGGAATCGCTGGCGAAATTCTTGACGAGGAACTCGTAGGCATCGCCCAGCACGTCTCGGCTCTCGAGGTGGTCGGGGCGGAGGTCGAGCCTCGGGTCGGCGAAGTCCTCCAGCAGGTGCTTCAGCTTGGCGTTGCGGTCCTTGGTCTCGCCGAGGGCCGCCTCGCTGTTGAAGTCGACGGAGCGGAAGACCCCCTCGAGCTTCGACTTGTTGGCGTCTTCGAGCGCGACCAGTGCCTTGCCGATCCGATCGCCGATGTCGGGCTGGCTCCGGGCGGCGTACAAATCCTGGAAGTCAGCCCCGTCCGGAATCACGAAGCGCTCGCGTTCCATCGCCCGCCGGACGCGCTCGGCGTCGCCACCGAAGCGCGCCTCGTACTCCTCGCGCTTCTGCCGCGTGAGGTCCGAGATGTACTTGAGGAAGAGCATCACGAGGATGTAGTCCTTGTACTGGCTCGGATCGATCGTGCCGCGGAAGGTGTCGCATGCCCGCCAGACGACGTCGTTGATGTCCTTCTGGGTGGTACGCTGGGTCATTGCCATCTCAATGGTTGGAGTGCATCGCCCGCCCGAGGGCGGTGCGAGTGAGCTGATGGACATACTGGTATCTCGCGTGCGCGAGCTGCGTCTCGAGCTCGGTGATCCGGTGGTGCAACGCTTCCACGTTCGCGATCCGTCTCTGAATTTCAAGCGACGGCACCTCAATGTTCATTTCCCGGACCGCCGAGAGCGGGACGAAGGCGAGCTTCGATCCGACCTCGGCCTGACGCCACTGCTTCGCATTGGACGGGTGGGCGAGGAACCAGGCCAGGTATTCGGGGAGCAGGCCGGGCCCCGTGGAAATGATTGCCCAGTGGCCAACGGCGATCGTCTGCTCCGCGACACCGCGAGCCACGATCGCGGTGACCCTGGTCGAGCGAAGGGGGATAAGAAGGTCACCCTCCTGGATCAGCGAGCGCTTCCAGTTGCCGGTCGGCTCCGCCCGCCTGAGCGTCTGCCAGGGTATGGTGCCGTCAGAGGCGAGATCGCCTACTTGGAGAGCGCGGATTGCCTCCGGGCTCAACGGGTTGGCGCCGGTCCCTGCGACCAGTCCTCCTCGAATTTCAGCAACCTCTCCCAATCGCATTCCACCACCGCGTCAGCATTGAGTAGAAGAACTACTTGATAGGTGCAATTTAACGCAGCGTTGCGTTTGGTCAAGTATTCAGTTTTGTGTCTACTCTGTGTCTTTGTGATTTTCGAGGTCTTGTCTCGTTGTAGCGTGACTTACAGTTTAAGTCATAATAAGACAATTTTGTTAGTACGACTTGACTGCTATATCATACTTGTGGTATGGTGTGGGTGCGGTTTAGCTCGAGGTCGGGAGTCGAAATGCCAGGACACCTGGTACCCAAGATCTGGCAGTCGCAACCTCATATCCACGCGCCGGCCAAGCATCGACGGGCGTGCCAGTACGACGCGTTCGTGCCGGACGAGCTTACGAAGGGCGATCTGGTCCTTCCCGTCGGCGTGGTGGGTATGGTGAGCGAGGCCGAGGCGGCTGTCAGGGAGCTGAACGACAGGGCGCAACCGGCCCTCGTTCCATTGGCGCGGCTGCTGCTCCGAACGGAATCCATCGCATCGTCAAAGGTCGAAGGGCTGCAGATGGGCGTCCGCGAGCTCGCCAGGGCCGAGGCCCGGATGGAGACCGGTGGGAAGCGGAGCGCCACCGCGGTGGAGATCGTGGCCAATATCGACGCGATGGAGACCGCGGTGAACGAAGCGGCGACGTCGGAGCGCTTCGGGGAGCAACAGCTTCTCAGGATTCACCAACGCCTGATGGAACACGATCCACGGCCCCAGATTGCCGGTCGCTTCCGGACCGGCCAGAACTGGATCGGGGGAAACGACTACACCCCGTGTGCTGCGGATTATGTACCGCCACCAGCGGAGGAAGTGCCGCGCCTTCTGGAAGATCTGTACGCGGTGATGAACGACGATCTGCTGCCGCCGCTGGTGCAGGCCGCGCTGGTGCACGCGCAGTTCGAGACGATCCACCCATTTGATGATGGCAATGGGCGCACAGGGAGAGCATTGATCCACGTGATCTTTCGACGTCGCGGCGTGGCTTCCAATTACGTGCCGCCGATTAGCGTGATCCTGGCAAACTCGAGGGACCGCTACATCGCAGGTCTCACTCGGTTTCGCGGCGACGGCGTGGTGGAATGGATCGAGCACTTCGCTTCCGTCACGACACACGCGGCGCGTCTGGCGGCGGAGTATGTCAACAGGGTCGAGTCGCTGATGGAACACTGGCGGGGGCGCTTGCGCGCGACAGCCAATCCTCGGTCCGATGCCGCAGCGTGGGCCGTGATCGACGTGCTGCCGGCGCACCCCGTCATCACCAGCCCGGTAGCGGCGGCAGCCACAGGGCGATCAAAGGGCCCCATCCACGATGCCTTGGCGCAGCTCGCGGAGGCCGGCGTGTTGATTCCGCTCTCGGCCTCGCAGAGGAATCAAAGCTGGGAGGCAGTGGGACTTCTGGATCTGCTGGAAAACTTGGAGGCCGGTGGGGCCCCCCCCCCGTAAGTAGTGACATGTGCGAGGGCTCGCACGAGGAGGATCATTGGAACGACTCAAGCCATTCACTGAGATCCTTGAGCCTGATTCGCGGATGCCGTTGCGCGTGATGGTGAACAGGG
>JBFWYF010000992.1:0-3111 GCA_050186685.1 Pirellulaceae bacterium | reverse complement strand
CTTTGAGCCGAGGCTGTTGGACGTCTTTCAGGACGTCCTGCCGAAGTTGCGCGAGGTGTCGCTCGCCAATCCAGACGAACCCGATGTATGCCCACCGGCGGGCTCGACGTCCAATAGTATTTACTTCAGCGGGCGAGCCGTTCCGCTGGCGTCCCTCTGCGGCTGAGAGCGAGAGGGGGCCGACCCCCCTCGGGCTCCCCCTGGATTCTCGTACTCAGCGCAGCGGTGCTCGTGCTCGTACTCGGAACGGGCAGGATCAGGGCGGGACTCGATTGGCTGGGCACATTCGAGTACGAGTACGAGCACGAGTACGATCTCGTGCGGCGCGTCGGAAGTCTTCCGACGCCGCTGTCGCGTCGTCTTGCGACTTCCGCTACTCCTTACGAGTTCCTACTGCCTCAGGTACCGCGACAGGGTCTCGACGTTCCGACTGAACACGGCACTCGACAGGTACTGGTCGCCTCGGCGAAATTTGGGCTGGCCGATCAGCATTCCCCCCTCGTAGGTGCTGATCCAGCGGCCTTCGTCATCCAGCTGGTCGATCAGTTCCCGGACCGTCGCCTCCGACACGGTCTCCGTGGTGCGAGGCGACCGCTGGCGGATCCGGGCCAGTGCCTGGCTGAGCGGCTCGACTTCCGAGTCGGTCTTCCACCCGTAGTGGTCGGGGACCCGCCCGTCGTCGTACGTCAGTTCGTACTTCTCCGTCATGTACAGCGGCCGGTTCGAACGCAGTTCGTAGTATCGGGCCAGGCGCCCGTCAGAAAGCAGCGACGACTTGAGATAGGCCAGGGCGCGCGGAATCGGTTCGAGGTATTTTTCGTCACCGGTCAATTCGTAGACCTTCATCAGGACGCGGATGGCGTCCTGGGACTCGCGACCGGAGACGGCGGGCGGCTCGAACCGGCGAGCCCATACGGGGTGCATGTCGTAGTCGTATTGCTGCGCCCAAGCAGGCTGGGGATCGGGCATCTGAGCCAGGACGAGGAAATCGCCGAGCTTGATCAGCGCCTCGGTGCACCGCTTATCGTCATAGACCTCCGCCGCCGTCTGCAGCGTCGCGGCGACATACCCGCACACGTCATCATTCAGCGTGTAAAAATTCCAGTACTCCTTGACGCGGTTTTCGGTCCGCCAATCGTAGTCGGGGTACTGAGCGCGTCGGATGGGCTGCTTGGACGACGGGCCGGTCCAGACCTGAGGGAAAGCACCATTGGGAAACTGGGCGCGCAAGAGCGCGTCGACAGCGACCCGGGCCGCCTCGTGAATCTCGGCGTCGTGGAAGCCGGTGGCCCGATCGACGAGCGCGAGGAACCGGATCGCAGACTGCGAGATACCGTCATCCAACGTCGAGTAGTTACGGCCGCGCCCTCGGCCGCCACGATATTGAGCGACGTTCTTGCTCTTCGGATCAAAATCAATCGAGTTCGTCCAGGCGCCGGATTCAAGCTGGCCATAAATCAAGGCCCGGGCCGCCGCAACCGCGCCCTCGAGATACGCAGGTTCGCGGGTCGCATCGTAAGCGGCGAGCAGAGCTATGCCGACCGTCGGCGTCCCGGGCGGCTGCACCCAGATCTGGTCCGGAGTCGCCACTCCTTCACCCCACCGCCGCTGCAAGTCGAGCGAGTAATGGTAAACATACCCACCATGCCGGGCGACTCGCTGCCGGAAATAGTCCGCCGCTCGGCGCAGCGCGGCGCCGGCCTCTCCGCGCAGCGCCGCATCCGGTGGAGCCGCGGCAAGGGACGAAATAGACAGCAGGGTTAACAAGGCCGCTAGGGCCCAGGAGCGTTGATTGAGCATGGAGCTTCGTCCTCGTGGGAGGTAGGCCGCTACCCAGGGGCGGCGCTCTGCTGGGAAGCTATTCCGCGGCAATCCTGGGCCGCGCGTGGTGCCCACTATACATGGCGGATCGGCAGTTGGTCGAGGAATTCCAGCAGATGGCTGATGGTCTGGGGATGACGCACCAGCCGCTCGCGCAAGTGGACGAGTACCTCCTCGATCAGGAACGCCTGAAACAGACGGAAGACGTCGTCGTCGCGCTGCGGCAGGAACCTGGCATCGCGAGCCGTGGCCAGGTAGGCCTGGACGAAGCTGTTTCCCACCCACGAGTGCCAGGCGAGTGCCCACGGGCGCAGCACCTTGCGATCTTCTTCGCGGATGAAACCGATCGGCCTCCCTCGTCCCGAGGCCAGCCCATGCAGCGTCGCGTGAGCGGCATCGTCGAACGAACGCAGCATGTCGACCACGTCGCGCAGCGCTGACCGCTTGATGCGCCTTTCGCCGATCGACCGGCTCGGGACGCCCTCGAAGTCGATGAAAATAAAATCCTTACCGGTGAACAGCACTTGCCCCAGATGGCAATCGCCATGGCAGCGAATCCTCGCGCCCGTGAGAGGCCGGGCCAGCAGTTGCTGGAAACCGCCCAGGATGTCGTGCTCCCGAGTTGCCACGCGTGCCGCGAGTTCGCGGATGGGCTCCGGCAGCTGTGCCGCGTGCAGCTCCAGCGCATGAAAGACGTCGAGCGTCACGGAACGCATCGACTGGTAGACGGCCCGCTGATACGCCTGCGAAAACGGCTCCGGTCGGAACGACGGGTCATCTGCAGGCGATGCCAAAGTCATATGCAACTCGGCGAGACGTTGGCCCAGCAGCGAAGCCATTGGCAACAGATCCCCGACCAGCTCGAGAGCCAGAGGTGGAGGCTGCCGACCGCTTTCCCAGATCGCGGTAGAGGGTGGCAGCGACAACGCCTTGTCGCGAGAGAGCAGGTCGGGATGTGCCGCCACGCGTTCGAAGAAGTTGCTGAGATGATCGAGCACAAACTGCCACGCGTCCCCTTCGTGCGCCACGAACTGGTGCATGACGCCCAGCAGCACAGGATCCCGCCGATGTTGCCGGTATTCGAGTGCGGCGAGCAGCGGGGCTGCGGCGGAGGTTGGCCGTGTTTCCGTCAACAGCCGCCCCATGTCGACGTCAGGATGGAGTCCCTCCTCCGTGCGTCGCAGGTACTTCATGACGGAATGCTGGCCATACCGGACGGACGTATGGTATTGCTCGATCCGCACCACCTGGCAGGTGATCGAAGCCTCGTCGGATGGAGGTGCATAATCC
>JBFWYF010000991.1:0-3116 GCA_050186685.1 Pirellulaceae bacterium | reverse complement strand
GGAGAATATCTCCGATGTCTGCGACAGACCCGAAAAGAGTCTGCACCAGCGGCCTGAATGGGAACAGGTTCTGTTTCTCATTTCGCGGATTGACGATCCGCGTCTACGGCTCGTCCTTTCAGATTGGGCGGCGGGCTTCACCGGCACCGAGTCGGCTCGGCGGCATGGTCTGTCTGACTGCATGGTCTCTCGATTGCGTCAACAGGGCGTGACCTATCTGAGACGCAAGCTCGACAGCGAAGAACGGCAATAGTCCGAGACGCTTGCTGACGATGCGTCGCCTGGCGAACGACGGTGCGCGCAGCCTGGCTGTTGCGAGCGCCGAACGTTTCCGCAATTTTTCGTCCGCCGCCTGCCTTTACTTTGTTAGTGGCATGTGCGAGTCGGCGACTTGAATCCCCAGCCGCGTGCCATGGGACTTTGTAAATCGAGTGCACGATGAAAGGGGCGTTCTCCGTTGTCATCTACGCCTGCGTGGCCGCGCTGACCTTCTCGACCGTCCATACGATCGGCGACTTGCTGCTCGGATATCGGACAGGCGTTGACGTGGTCTTTCCCGCGACACCACTGCCGGCCGTCGACGGCGAATCGTTCAATCAGATTCTGTCCTCAAGTGTGGCGGCCGTCGGGTTGCTGATTACAGCCGGCGTCCACCGAGCTCGCACCAATCGAAAGCGCGATGCGCGTATGCGCGCCATGTGGAAAGAGAGTTCGCTGGAGGCCATCCGTCAGGGACTTGAGGAAGCCAACTTGCGAGGAGCACCGACCGAGGAATTGGCCGAACTGCAACGACGCGTCGCACGGATCGAGGAAAAGGTCGGCAAAGCGACAACAACACTTCCGGAGAAGTAATGCTCATGATCACTTACGACCAAGTTGAGAGCGAATCAATCCGCGAATGCGAACGACGCCTGGACCGCAGGTTCGCTGGCCGCAACAAGGGCCGGCTGAAGTGTGCGACGGCCCATGTCATGCAATCGATTCGAAGGCATGGCACCGACAATCCCGGGTTCTTGAAGCGAGAGGCCTACAAATCGGCGCTGGCGGCACTCGGGATTTGGGAGATCCTCGCGCCAATCGTTGTTCCATTCTTGAAACAGGCCATCGGCGTCCTGGTGGAGTACCTGCTGCAATTGATCGACGGGCTCGCGCCCGACGATCCGACGATCAACAAGACCGTGTATCAATCCAATCTGATGACTTCGCTGGCCGACGAAGCGCAGCGGCGCTGGCCACAACGGGGGCTCGCGTGAACCGCTACGGCATCCTCCCCCTGATGGTGATTGTTGTCGGATGCAGCTCGTCGGCCAGATTCGAGCCGATGACGTCCGAGACATCCAACTTGGAAGAGCAAGTTGCCAACCACGAACAGCGGATCGCGGCGCTTGAGTCCGTAACCCCACTGCCGGATCCCGGATCGCCGGTCGAGTGGCGACGACTGTCGCGGGAGGCGGGTGTCGGGCTGGCGCAAATCCGCGCCGATATCTGCCTGGAGGCGGCGCAGCGGGAATGGAAATCGTTCGCGGAGTTCTCGCAGTGGGCCAGCGAAGAGATTCGCCAGCGGGAAGCACAACTCTATGCGCCGAACAAGGCGGCGCTAGCGGCTGAGTTCGCCAACGGCATGGAGCCCGCCAAGTTTCGGCACATTCTACAACAACAGGCGGAAGGATATCGGTCGGTGCAATGAGCAATCACTTTGGTTACATCCCGCAGGACCGACGCACCCAGGCCGTTCAGACGGCGTGGGAACAGGTGTTCGCAACCTTGCCGCGTCGCGTGTTTGGCAACGCGGCCCGTAATCTCGCCGGCAGCGGAGCGGGAAAAGTCGCCCTGTTGTGGAAGTGCGTCGAGCAACTGAGCCAGAACCCATTGATGCCCTGGGACCAAAATCCCGCTGGCACGTGTGTCTCGTTCGGCTATGCGATGGCCGTGACCGTTCTCAAGGCGGTCGAGATCGTGCTGGGCAGCGAGCACGAACGGTGGGTCGCCCCGGTAGCGACCGAGCCCATTTACGCCCTCAGCCGCGTGGAAGTCGGGAACGGACAAGCGGGTCGCGGAGACGGTTCTCTCGGTGCGTGGGCGGCCAAGGCCGTCCGCACCTATGGCGTGTTAATGCAGCAACAGTATGGACAGCACGATTTAAGCCAATACGACTATCGCCGCGCACGGGCTTGGGGCGCGCCGGGAGCCGGATTGCCGGACGACTTGGAGCCGCTGGCCGCCGAACACCTGGTGGAAACGACGTCGCTTGTCACGACCTGGGAACAGACACGCGACGCGTTGGCCAACGGCTACCCGGTTCCCGTCTGTTCGACTCAAGGATTTGAACCGGCCGGCGGCAAACGGCGCGATGCACAAGGGTTCGCCAAGCCAAATGGACGTTGGGATCACTGCATGTGCTTTATTGCCGTGGATGACGATAGCAAGCGGCCCGGCGCATTGTGCATCAACAGTTGGGGGGCCAGCTGGATCAGCGGACCGCGGCGACATGCGCAGCCGGAAGGCTCGTTCTGGGTCGACGCGGAAGTAGTGGAACGCATGGTGCGGCAAGGAGACACGTTCGCCTTGAGCCGATTTCAGGGCTTTCCCAACCGCAATTTTGACTTCACGGCAGAGTATCCGAATATCTGAGACGCCCATGACGGTCGAGAAAAAATCGAAACTGCCTCCGGCCGGACATCCGGTCTGGGCGTTCGTGAACACGGTGGCGGTCTGCGCGTTTGTCACGTTCTACAGTTACGTCAACGCGCAGCACTTCGACGAAAGCGAAGTGAAGCTGATTCTTTTCAGCACCCTGTCTTGGATCGGCGTGGAACTCTTCAAAGCGCGTCGACCGAAGGGCGCACCATGAATGAAACGCGACAAAAACAATTTGCATCTGCGCGAGGGTCAAGCACTCTCGCGGCGACTCCAGTTGGGAGCAGAGCCGTGACTCGCTGGTTGCTGATCATGCTGTTGTTGACCGGCTGCGTGCAGCCAAGAGTGGTGCCTCGGTTATCGTTGCGCCCGGTTTCCGTTCAGCCAGAGCCAGCAAGTGTCAAGCGGGTCGATCTGGAAGCGATGGAAAAACGGCTCGGTGCGGCGATGAAAGAGGCTGTTCACGCGGAAGTCCATGC
>JBFWYF010000990.1:0-3122 GCA_050186685.1 Pirellulaceae bacterium | reverse complement strand
CGAGCTCTTTCTGGAACCGGTGGATGACGCGCGCGAGTGGTACTTGAACGGCGTCAAGCTGGGCACCGTCGGCAGTTTTCCTCCTCAGTTCCGCAGCGGTTTGGGCGGCAACGACCGCTACCCCATCGACCCGGCTCACGTGCGGTTCGGCGAGGACAACTTGTTGGCGATTCGCGTGTACGACAACGACGGCCGTGGCGGATTCAACGTAGCGGCGCCGGTGCTATTCGGCGACAAGGAAGCGATTCGCCTCCAGGGCACCTGGCAGTTCCAGACCGGAGACGATGTGGCCTGGGCGCAGTGGGGCGACACGCAGTTGCCCGCCGCCGAGACAGCCATTGCTACCCTGGTGCCGAAGGCCGAGGCGGAACGTAAGCTCCGCCAGCTGCCCGGCGAGGTAGGTCCGCTGCCCCCGAACGAGGCACTCACCCATTTCCACACGCCGGACGACTTGCAGGTGGAGCTGGTGCTGAGCGAACCCGAGATCGGCCAGCCCTTGTTCATGAGCTTTGACGAACGAGGGCGATTGTGGGTGGTCAATTACCTGCAGTATCCCAATCCCGCCGGCTTGACGGCGGTGAGTCGCGACAAGTTTTTGAGATCCGTGTATGACAAAGTTCCGGCGCCGCCGCCCCATCATGTTCGCGGCGCCGACAGGATCACGATCCACGAAGACACGGACCGCGACGGCCGGTTCGACAAGCACAAGGTCTTCGTGGATGGCCTCAATATGGCCAGTTCGTTCGCCCGCGGACTGGGCGGCGTCTGGGTGCTCAATCCACCGTACCTGCTGTTCTATCCCGACCGGAATGGCGATGACGCGCCGGACGGAGATCCCGAGGTGCACCTCGAAGGCTTCGGGCTTGAGGATTCGCACTCGATCGCGAACAACCTGCGGTTCGGCCCGGATGGCTGGCTGTATGCAGCGCAGGGGAGCACGGTCAGCGGCAACGTGCGACGCTACGACTCCCAGGACAAGCCCGTTCATTCGATGGGTCAGCTGATCTGGCGTTATCATCCCGACACGCGACGTTACGAGATTTTCGCGGAGGGGGGCGGCAACACCTTCGGCGTCGAGATCGATTCGAAGGGTCGCGTCTACTCAGGTCACAATGGCGGCGACACGCGGGGCTTTCATTACATTCAGGGCGGCTATTACCAGAAGGGGTTCGGCAAGCATGGTGACTTGTCGAATCCCTACGCCTTCGGCTACTTCCCGCCCATGAAGCACAACCAGGTGCCGCGTTTCACCCACACGTTCATCGTGTACGAAGGCGCAGCGCTGTCAGCTCGCTATGCCGGAAAGCTGTTCGGCGTGGGCCCGCTGCAAAGTCATGTGATCATGAGCGACGTACAACCCAGCGGTACGTCGTTTGTCACCCAGGACATCGGGCTCGCGTTGTCGACTGACGACACCTGGTTCCGGCCGGTGGCCATCGCGCCTGGTCCGGAAGGCGCCATCTACGTCGCCGACTTCTACGAGCAGCGCATCGACCATGCCAGCCATTACCAGGGGCGAGTTGACAAGGAGAGCGGGCGCATTTATCGCTTGCGGGCGAAGGACGCAAAAGCCGCGGAACCGTTCGACTACGCGCGACTCACGTCGGACCAGTTGATCGATCGTCTGACCAGCGAAAATCGCTGGCACCGGGAGGCCATTCAGCGAGTGCTCGGAGATCGGCGGGACGCAGCGGTCCTACCGCGTCTCACACGACTCGTCGAGTCGGCCCAGGGACAGTTGGCGCTCGAAGCGCTGTGGGCCCTCCACTTGTCGGGCGGGTTCACGGACGCCGTGGCCGTCGCGGCGATCAACCATTCCGATCCCTATGTGCGGCTCTGGTCGGTACGGCTGATCTGCGACCGTCCGGAAGTTTCGCCGCAGCTCGCCGAAATACTGGTCGAGCGGGCGCGTACCGAACCGCAGGTGGAGGTACGTTGCCAGCTGGCCTGTTCCGCCCGCCGGCTCCCTGCCGCGCAGGCACTGGCCCTGGTCGACCAGCTGATGCGGCGTGCCGAGGACAAAGAGGATCCGTTCATTCCCCTGTCGCTCTGGTGGGTGCTCGAAGCCAAAGCGGGAAGTGACCGGGCGGCCGTCTTGCGGCTGTTCGACGACCTGAGCTTGTGGCAGGCGCCCCTCGTTCAAAACCATCTGCTCGAGCGGTTGATGCGGCGTTTTGCTCAGGCCGGCACACAGGCCGATCTCGTCGCCTGTGCTCACCTGCTGACGACCGCACCGTCGCCCGACCTGGTGCGGACACTGATGCAGGGCTTCGAAACGGCGTACTCGGGCCGTGAGCTGACCGGTTTGCCGCCCGAGCTGGCGGCGGCCATGGCCAAAGTAGGGGGCGGGTCGCTCGCCCTGCGACTGCGGCGCTCCGATCCCGCCGCCGTCGCAGAATCCCTGAAAATCGTCGCGAATGAAAAGGCCAAGGAGGCGGAACGGCTCCGGTATATCCAGATCTTCGGCCAGGTACCGCAGCCCTCCAGCGTGGCCGTGCTGCTGGACGTCACCGCATCGACGGGACAGGAAGCGGTCCGTGCCGCCGCCATCTCGGCCCTGCAGTCCTACGACGATCCGGGCATCCCCGCCGCGCTTCTGTCGCGGCAGGCCAGTTGGCCGGAGTCGACGCGGGAAGTGGCAATCTCCGTACTGGCGAGTCGCAAGCCCTGGGCCGCCAAACTGCTCGCCGCCGTCGAAGCAGGTGACGTCGCTCGCGAGACCATCCCCGTGGCCGCTCTACATCGCATTCTGTTTCATCGGGATCCGGCGCTCGCCGCCATCGTCAACCAACATTGGGGCGAACTGAAGGACGCATCGAGCGAAGAGATGCAGCAGTACGTCGAGCGTTACAGCCAGGTACTCGCCACCGGCGTGGGCAATCCGTATCGCGGGAAGCGACTATTCGTGGAGAATTGCGGCAAATGCCATGTCCTGTTCGGCTCAGGCGGTCAGATCGGGCCCGATCTGACCGCTTACAAACGTGATGACGTCCGCGGCATCCTGATGAACGTCGTGAATCCGAGCCTCGAGATCCGCGAAGGCTTCGAGAACTATCTGGTCATGACCGCCGATGGCCGCACCCTGAATGGCTTTATCATCGAACAGGACAATCGGATGGTCT
>JBFWYF010000989.1:0-3125 GCA_050186685.1 Pirellulaceae bacterium | reverse complement strand
CGGACCATGGTCAAGCTGCGACACCGTTTGGACAGGACCGTCCTCCGACTGATGTTGGTGGCGCTGCTGTCTTTTGTTGCCCACTCGTCAGCGGTCTCGGCGGCTGCGGTGGGCTGCTTGTTGCATGATCATGGCCAGGACGCGGGCCTTGTCCTACCTGGTCTGGGCCAAGCCGGGGACCACCACTCGTCGGTGCTTCACGAGCACCCCGGCGGAGTTTGTTGCGGCGATTTTTGTGTCACTGCGGTCGTGGGCCAGGCCGCGGCCGAACTCGCCCTTGTCCGGCTCATCCCGGATCCGGATAGGCGACAGACGGGGACTGGCATCAGGCCGACTCCGATAGACCGACCCCCCGCGTAGTCCGAGCCCAAACAGGGCCGCCCGTGGCGCAAGCCACGAGCCGGGCCGACGTCGCCGGCCTTGCCGGTTTGCTCGGCCGCAACCTATCGCCTCCGCTCTGAAGCTGTCCGAACTGTATCCACTCGACAGCCGTGCCCATGCCAAGAGGCCACGTTGAAACGCATCGCGACGTCGATTGAAGGCAATGCGGTCGCCGAATTCATGGCTGCCCACGAAAGGATGGTCGACGAGACCATGGAGGTCCGCCTGACCGATTGGGCAGACCATGACTTCGCTGCTCTGATGATCCCACACTGTCGGGGCGCCATCGACATGGCGCGCGTCCAGCTGGCTCATGGCGTGGACCCGGACACCCGGCGGTTCGCGGAAGACCTCATCGCCCAGCAGCTTGCCAGCATCGAAACGCTCCTCAACTGGCTTGAGGCGAACGTCGCTTATCAGATTGCTTCAGAAACATCCGCTCCTCGGCCGCCGGGCGACCGAAGCCCTTCTCTGCCCCACCAACGACTTGCTGAGCCTAAGGGAGGACATGGACCATGAAACAGCTACTACGTCTGGCAGGTGCGGCCGCCAGCTTGTTGCTAATCTCGGATACCGCTTCTGCCCACCCGCACGTCTTCATCGATGTCGCTGTCGAGGTCGTCTTCGATAGCGAAGGCCGCTTCTCTGCGGTCCACGAAGCGTGGCTCTTCGATAACGACGCGGGCGATGTGATCAGGCTCACGGCAGACAAGAATGGCAACGACAACGGCCAAGCGGAACCGGAGGAGCTTCAGGCGCTGATCGGCGGTGCGCTCAGTTGGATTCCATCCTCCAACTACTTCACGCGGATTACCGTCGGGGGAAGGCAGATCGCACACCTCGAAGCAACCGGGTTCGTGATCCGAGTGGAGCGCGGCCGCGTGGCAGTCGAATTCACTCTGCCCATCGCAGACCCGGTGCCAATCACGCTCGGCGCGGGCGTCGATGTCTTCGATGGAGAGTTTTACTACGACTTCGAGTTTACCTCGAATCCTGTCCGCTCCGCCGGGCTTCCGTCCACTTGTGCGGCAAGTCGCCGAACCCAGGCGAATGTCGACCCCATGGCGGTCATGCTCATTCGCCGCCTGGGATTATCCGCAGACCCAGCGATCCTTAACGACCCTGCCGCCGGCTATGCCGTCCGCGTCGCCGTCGACTGCGTCGGATGATGATTCAAGCCAACTCTTGTCTACGAGCTGTCGCACGCCGACAGCAAAGGAGGTTCAAATGCGAAATCTTGGTGTGACCGGGACACTAGCGACCGCCCTCGCCTTTTTCATAGCGTCGATCCCGGCAAGAGCCGAACCGGTGCGGCTGGGCTGGGCGGATCTCATTCCAGAATCCGCTCGCGCGGGCGGGACCGTTACGGTCCTCGAGGGCATCGTCCAGCACTCGCAGGTCAGCGCCGTGCCCGAAGCGGCCGCGGGGAACACCCCTGTCTCCATCGAGTCGGTAATGGGCTTGTCGTCGGCGGTCCAATATCGAACCGACCTTGCGGGGGCGGAGGTGCAGATATCCGGTTATCTGCTGCCGCTTGAGCTCAACGGCGCGGCTGTCGTTTCGTTTCTGCTGGTTCCATTCGTGGGCGCCTGCATCCACGTGCCGCCGCCCCCCGCCAACCAACTTGTCCTTGTCGAGTTCCCCGCCGGTTTCTCATCGACCGGCCTCTGGCAGCCGATCAGTGTGACGGGGACCTTGGAGCTAAGCGGTGTCTCTACCGATCTCGCCGAGATCGGTTACTCGATTACGGCGACGGCGGTGCAGGGCATCTAAGCAGTCTATCCGGGCTGGCATCGAAGAACGATGCCGGCCCGGAACGGACCACGTCGATCAACAGTAAACAACAGGTCGCTTCGGCGAGCGGGTCAGAATGCACGTACTAGTCAGTGTCTTCCTTCGAACTTGCGGCGTCCTGGTATCGCTCTTCCTGGCCACGCCGGGTCAGACGCACGAGGTGCCCGACCAAGTTACCGTGCTGTCCTACGTGAAGCCGGAGGGGAATAAGCTCACGCTCCTCTTGCGAGCGCCAATGAGGTCCCTGAGGGACATCGATGTACCCGTTCAGGATACAGGATTCCTGGACCTCTCGCGGATCGAGCCGGCGCTGCAGGACGGGGCGCAGGTTTGGTTGCGTGACTTCATCGACATCTACGAGAACGGACAGCTTCTGCCGACGCCCCGATTTGTGGGCGCGCGCGTTTCACTGCCTGCCGATCGCTCATTCGAGTCTTACGAGCAGGCCCTGGCCCACACGATTGGTACCGATTTGCCGCTCGATACCCCGATCCGCTGGGACGAGGGAGTCCTAGACGTCGCTTACGAGTATCCCATCCAGTCCGCTGACTCCGATTTTTCGATCAACCCGGGGCTCACGCGTCTTGGCCTTCAGGTGAATATCGGTCTGCGCTTCTTCACGGCCGATGGCACCGAACACGCTTTTGACGTCCATCCCGAGGTCGGCATTGTCCAGTTGGATCCCAGCTGGACCCAAGCCTTCTACTTCTTTGCCAGGGAGGGCTTCTTTCACATCCTCAGCGGATCGGACCACCTTCTCTTCCTGTTCGCCCTCGTCATCCCGTTTCGTCGCCTCATTCCCCTCGCCGGCGTCGCCACTGCCTTCACAGTCGGTCATTCGATCACGCTAATTTCTTCCGCCCTCGGGCTGGCGCCGACCAATGACTGGTTCCCCTACATCATCGAGATGCTTATCGCCCTATCGATCCTGTACATGGCGTTGGAGAACA
>JBFWYF010000988.1:0-3125 GCA_050186685.1 Pirellulaceae bacterium | reverse complement strand
GGTACATGTTCCATACCATTTGCTGATCGCGCCCGTGGCATCCCGAATGGGAACCTGACGAGCGATATGCCACCGATACTCGCCATCGGCTCGGCACAGTCGCATGGTCAAGTCCTGCGGCTCGCCCGTCCGCACCGCCGCGCTCCAACCGTGAATCGTCTCCTCCAGGTCGTCCGGATGCACGACGTCCTCCCACGCCCAGCCGGACAAGCGTTGGGAAGGCAATCCGCTGTATTCCATCGCCTGGCGGTTCAAGTACTCCAAAGCCCCATCCTTGCCGGCAATCCACACGATTTGAGGTAAGGCGTCGGCGAGATCTCGAAATCGCTGCTCGCTTGCACGCAGATTCTGTTCGGTCAGCTTGCGTTCGGTGATGTCCTGGTCTGTACCTTCCAGGCGAATCAGCCTCCCGGAAGCATCGCGAATCGCCCGTGAACGGCTGTAGATCCACAGCATCTGGCCATCCGGCCGGACGATTCGTACATCGTAGTCCCCCACGTCGCCCGATTCGGCAATCCGGTCGACGAATTGGACTACGCGTTCGCGATCTTCCGGGTGCACCAGGCGGAGATAGGACTCGTAGCTGGGAACAAACGTCGACAAATCGACGCCAAACAACCGGGCGGATTCTTCAGACCACCAGACGTATCCCGTATCCGGCTCCCAGTACCAGTTGCCCAAACCGGCGATCTCCTGGGCGTCGGCCAGTCGCTGGCGACTGGCCCGCAGTTCATCCTCTCGCCGCTTCCGCGCTGTGACGTCCCGCGCCGAACCGACAATCCCTGCCAGCAGGCCTGCCTCGTCCCGGAACGGCGCCCGGCTAACCTGGAAGCACCGGACCAAATCGCCAACCGGGACCTGACGCTCCTCCGACTCAGCAACACCGGACTGCATGACGCGCAGATCCTGAGACCGGATACGGGCGGCAACCTCCGGTCCGAACAAGTCCTGGTCCGTACGCCCCAGAACCGCGAGCGTGGGGTGATTGAGATATCGCGCCGCCGCCGGGTTGCAAAAGAGGTAGCGCCCCTGTGTGTCTTTCGCGAACAGAGCGTCGGTCGTCCCTTCCGTCACAGCCCGCAGCAGCTGCGCCGCGTGCATGGCGTTCCGCTCCGCCGCCCGCATCTCCGTCACGTCATGCAGCGTCAGGACGACCAGATCCGCTCCGCCCGCCGGATCACATACCGCATGGCCGTTGAAGCGAATGACGCGCAGACCATTCGGCGCGTCGAGGCGACGCACCTGCAGCTCCCAGCCAACTACCGTCTCTCCTCGCAGCAACCGCGAGAGCGGCCAATCGGCTAGCGGAACCACCCTGCCGTCCCCTTCCGACAGCTCGAAATCTCTGTCGAACGTCGACAGATGCCGGCGAACTTCGTCAACACTCCGAAGTCCGTGCATCCGCAGTGCCGCGGGATTCCAGTCCAGCAAGTTTCCGTCCCGATCCGAGATAACAATGCCGTCCGCCAGGCTCTGCACGACCGCCCTTAAGCGGGCCAGATTCACTTCCGCGACGTCTGCCATGATCCATCCCTGCCATGCCTACGCTGTGCCCCCCGATCCATCGCGGCCGGCCGATGCCGGATTTCTCGGTAGAATGCCCCCGATCATACTCTTCTTCATCGTTTGTGTCGCGCCCGAATTCGACACACGGGAGCTCGTCGCGTGATCGATCGCATGCTTACCGAAGCCCTACAACGGCATCGCGCCGGCGACCTCGATGGCGCCGAACGACTGTACCGCTCCGTGCTCGCCACGGACCCGACTCAGCCCGACGCCTGGCACCTGCTCGGAATGATCGCGCTAGCCATGGGCGACCCCACCGCCGCTCGACAGTGCATCGAACGGGCCATTTTCTTCTCCCCAGACTTCGCAGATTACCACAACAATCTGGCCACGGCCTGCTCCGCCCTCGGCGACCTGGCGGCTGCGGTCGCAAGTTGCCGGACGGCGATCCGGCTCCGCCCGGAATTCGCCGAGGCGTACCACAATCTCGGCAATGCCTTGTTGGGAAAAGGTGCCGCGCGCGAAGCTTTGGAGGCTTATCGGGGGGCTGTGCAATGGCGAGCGGACTACGTCCTCGCCTGGGCGGGGGCCTCGGCGGCGCACGTCCAACTGGGCGATTGGCGCGCGGCGCTGTCGGACAGCCGCCGCGCACTCGAGTTGGACGCCGATTGCGTCGAAGCCTGGAACAGTCAGGGGGAAGCGTACTTGGCCGGCGCCCAGTTCGCGGCCGCCGAGGAGTCGTTCCGCGCCGCCGCGGCGCGACGCCCGCAGTCCGTGGTCGTGTGGTACAATCTGGCCACCTCGCTGCAGCTACAACATCGCTCGTCGGAAGCGATCGACACGTATCACCGGGCCCTGGCGCTGCAGCCCGATCATCTCGGCAGCCTGGACGGACTGCAGCGGATTCTGCGAGCCGCGGGCCGGTGGCACGATGCCGAACCTTGGGCGCACCGGGCGTTGCAGCAACAACCTCGCGACGCGCGACGGCACAACGACTGGGCCGAGTTGCAATGGCGACTCGGCAGAGCCGCCGAGGCGGAACGAGGCTTTCGACGCGCGGTCGAGTTGGACCCGGGGCTCGGGGCGGCCCATTTCAATTTGGGAAACCTGCTGCGCGAGGCGGCGGCACTCGACGAGGCGGTCGTGTGCTATGAACGGGCGTTAGCGATCAACTCGGACGACGCGTCCGTCATGACGAACCTGGCAATCGTGCTATTCGACCAAGGCCGACTGGCAGAAGCGGCAGCGTGGTTTCAGCAGGCGTCGCGACTCCGGCCGCTCGACCCGGCCGCGGCCAGTCACGTGTTGATGTGCGCTCAATACCAGCCGGGTGTGTCGCGGCGGGTGCTCGCCGAACAACACGCGGACTGGGATCGGCGGTTTGCTTCACCCTGGTGCGGGTGGATCCCATCCGGGACGACGATGCGTGGAGCGGGCGCGAGAACGTGGCGAGTCGGTTTTGTGTCGCGGGATCTGCGGCGACATCCCGTCGCGTTCTTTCTGGCTGGACTGTTCCAGGAACGCGAGCGGGACGGCTGGCAGTTTTACGGGTACTGCGATTCGGAAATCCGTGACGCGTGGACCGCGCGCCTACAAGGCAGCTGCGATGTCTGGCGAGA
>JBFWYF010000987.1:0-3132 GCA_050186685.1 Pirellulaceae bacterium | reverse complement strand
CGCGACCGAGCAGAAGACGGCGCAATCGCAGCGGAGCGGGCGCGAGTTCTCGGCAGTGCGGCGGCCGGTGTCCCGTGGGGCCGGCGAACTGGCGGATCGCTCTGCGGCGGCCATGTTCTACGTCGTGGGACAAACGCCCGTTCACCTGGCACTCGAGACGTTCGACAGTTTCGACGGCCGGCAGTGGACCCAGCGGGCTGGCTGGGATGAACCACATGCGCCCAGCCTGGACACGCAGGACGACCGCCCCTGGATTCGCCTGCGGAGCGGCAGTGCAGCCATCTTCGGCGGCGAGGTGGCCCGCGCCGTCAAGGTCATCAACTTGAAGACCAATCGTCTTCCGGCGCCTCCACACCTGACGGCGATCCACCTCGATCGCGTGGATCGTGCTGACTTCTTTGCGTGGACAAAGGACGGCATGATCGAGATGACGGGCCGCGACCACGTACCGCAGCTGACAGTCGTCCACCTGCGGTCTCCGGGACTGAACTTGTCACCGCTGCGGCGCGGCGTCGCGGCCCGGCGACCCCGGGCCGTGGCTATCGAACTGGAACCATACCGGCAGCTACCGGCTACCAGGTGGCAGCCGCTGGCAGCCGCCTGGACAGCCGGCGTCCCCGGCGGTTGGCTCCAGATCGAAGCGATCGTCGATCGCCTGCAAAGCGATTTCGAGTTCGACCCGATGGCCCGCGTCCCCGACGATGCGCCCGACGCCGTCGCTCACTTTCTCCAAGTTCGGCGCGGCCCCGACTACCTGTTCGCGACGACCGCCGTAATGCTGCTGCGGTCGCTAGGCCATCCCGCCCGGCTGGTGACCGGGTTCTACGCCCGATCGGATCGGTTCGATCACCGGGCGCGTCAGACGACCGTGCTGGGCGAGGACGTGCACGTCTGGGCGGAAGTCTGCGTGGATGGCCGGAACTGGGTGACGATCGAGCCCACGCCCGGCTATGCGCCACCGCACGAAGAACGTGCCTGGACCGAGTGGGCCACGGAAGAATGCCGGAAGCTGGTCAGGTGGAGCGCCGGACATGTGGCGGAGCTGCTGAGCTGCACCGTCGGTATCGGCCTCCTTGTTGTGCTGCGCCGCGTGTGCCTCGACGCCGTGGGAGGCGCTATTTGCTGGCTGTGTGGCTGCCGGGGCACTCGCGCTCGGCTCGTCTGGACCATCCGGCTGCTGGAATGGCGCGCGTGGCTGACCAACCGAACGCGGCCACCCGAGCGCACCGTGGCGACGTGGTACGGGCCCCTCCGGCAAGCAGCGACCCCAGAGACTCGCCCCCTGCTGGAATCTTTCTTCCGCTGGTCCGATCGACTGCTGTATTCGCCGCACGCGATTCCGCTATCGCATCAGTCCGAGATCCAGCAGTCCTGCCGGGCCATCGCCGCCGTGGCGAAGCGGTCGCGACTCCAGTCCTGCCTGTCCTCACCATCGAGTGACCTAACATGAAGGGCACCATTCCCATGCACACCGCCGCGTCCACGGTCGCCGGGCCTCCCCCGGGCACTTGCCGGCACCAGGCCCCGATCGACGGATTGCGAGTCGCGCTGAATCGCGCCTTGATCGGCAAAGGGGATATCGTCGAGATGGTCCTCGCCTGCCTGCTGGCCCGAGGCCATATCCTGTTCGACGATTTGCCCGGACTCGGCAAGACGACATTGGCCAAGTCCTTGGCGCGAGCCGTGGGCGGCCACTTCGCTCGCGTCCAGTGCACACCCGATCTGTTGCCGACCGATATCACTGGCTTCAACCTGTTCAACCAGCAGACTCGGGAATTCGAACTGCGCAGGGGCCCCGTGTTCTCGGATGTCATGCTGGCCGACGAAATCAATCGCGCCACGCCGCGCACCCAAAGCGCGCTGTTCGAAGCCATGGCGGAACGCCAGGTGACCATCGACACCGCCACTTACCGGCTAAGCGAGTCGTTCTTCGTGATCGCGACGCAGAACCCCGTCGAAAGCCACGGCGCCTATCCGTTACCGGAAGCCCAACTGGATCGCTTTGCTATGAAACTTCGGATCGGCTATCCGGATCGGGACAGCGAACTGCAGATGCTGGCCGCACAGCAGGCCGACTCGACGCCGGGGACGGAGGAGGAATCGGTGATCACGCCCGCCCAACTGCGCCAACTCCAGCAGCACGTGGCCAAGGTCGCCGTAGTCGAACCCGTACGCGAATACCTGGTCGACCTGGGCCGTGTCACTCGCACGCACCCGGAGATCACCTTGGGGCTCAGCCCGCGCGGTCTCATCACCTGGCAACGGGTCGCCCAGGCACGCGCACACCTGCGCGGACGCGATTTTGTCACACCCGACGACGTCCAGGATGTCGCGCGACCCGTGCTCGACGTCCGCCTGGCCGGCGACTTCGGCGCCTCGGACAGTGCGGTGGCCAATATCCTGTCTTCCGTGCGTGTACCCGTATTCTAGAGTCAGTCCAAACACCGAAATGAATAACCGCAAAGTGGTCCTCCAAGTCTCCCGGTACTCCGGGAGAGGGTCAGGACAGAGCCTCGAGCCATTTCCCGGGAGGTCACACCGATGAACTGCTGCCGTTGTCCTTCGCTCCCGGGCCTGCAGGGAACTGTCTTGATCATTTGCCTGGCATACGCCGGTTGCCACGGCGCCGACCACGAAGAAGCCGAACACCATACTCCGGCCCACCGACCGCCCGACTATCCCGCCGCGGTCAAACGTCTCTTGGCGCTCCATCGCGAGATCATGGACGGAACGGTGGAACGGGGGGCAACGGATCTGGATGTGTTCCAGGAATTGTACGACGTCGTGCGCTGGATTCCCGAATTGGCGGCGGACAGCGACCTGCCGCGCGAACCGTGGGAGCGGATCCGGCAGACCTCGTACTTGCTGACCCTGGAACTCAACGAAGTACGAATCGCAGCCTCCGACGCACGCCGCGAATGCTACCGCAGTCTGGAACCGAGCATCGATCGCAAGTTGACCGATCTGTCAGACTTGGCGCGGCGCCATGCGCTCGAGTTTTCCGATGGCGTTGAAACAACAGCCAGCGAGCAGGCGCCGGACGACCAACCCGAAACGCCATCTTTGCCGTTCATGAATACCTCGAGTTCCTCTGCAGCCATCGAGGCGGGAGTCATGCCATGATCACAGCCG
>JBFWYF010000986.1:0-3132 GCA_050186685.1 Pirellulaceae bacterium | reverse complement strand
GCACACGTGCGCGGCGCAAACCGATCGCACGCTCGATGGCCGCGGTCACGGCGATCAGCGACATGACGGCGATGGGGATCATGAAGTATCCCCCTTGCACCATCAGCATGAAGAAATTGATGCCGCTTCCGCCGGCGTCGTCGGGCAGCAATTCCCCCTCGGCCGGCGGTAAAGCTACGGCACCGCCGTCCACTGCCTCGACCGGCGGCCCGGGCACCGACTCCTGGGCGGTCACGGACGGCAGGGTCGCCTGCAGCCCGAACAATACCAGCGTGGCCACGGATAACCCGCGCCGGATCCCGCGCAATCCTGCCATCATTTCACCTCGACAATCCAACCTATTTCAGTTTAGCCAGCTCGGCAGTCCGCTCACGGGCCTGAGCCGCGAGCCGGTGGTTGGGGTGGCGCTCGGCGACATAGCGGTAATACGTGCGGGCGTCTTCCAGAAGCTTAGCTCGCTGCTGAGGATCCTGGGCTGTCTGCAGCTGTAATTCGACACAGCGTCCTGCCTCGAATCCTGCCGTCCCCTGCCAGTTCTTGACGTCCGGATTCGCTTTTTCCCCGCCAAATCCATACATGACCCGCAGGAAGCTGTTGACGGCGTCTACGTGTTGCCGCCGCTCGAACTGGATCTCGCCGATCATGAACCGTGCCCGTGCACCAACCTCGCCTCGCGAGCGAGCGGCGGCCAACTCGTAGTCCGCGACGGCTTCGTCCAGCTTCTGTAGATTCTGCTTCGCCCACCCCCGTTCGTACAGGGCTTCCGCCAGATAGGCGGTGTCCGCGAACCGTGAGGGAATCTCGTCCAGCAGCTGAAGGCTCTCGTTCCACTGCCGCAATTGCGAGGCGCTCTGGGCACCATGCAGGAACGTCAGCACCTGCATATCGACAAGTGACGAAGGGTGCTGGACCGCCTCGCGGAATCGCTCGTAGGCTTCCTGATACTGGCCCTGCTTGAACAGGCTCTCGGCGGCCATGAACCGGGCGTCACCGCTGAGTGCCCCAGCGCTGAACTGCTTCAACTGGTCGCCAAACGTAGTCGCTGCGGCGACGTAGTCGCCCGCTTTGAACAACGACCAGCCCAGTTTGTACGTGGCCTTCTCAGCGATTTCGCCAGTGCCCTTCTGGCGGGCTGTCGTATACGCCTTGACGGCTGTTGGGAAATCCTGTTTTTCATAGGCGTCTTCGCCGAGATGGAACAAGGCCTCGGGCGCCAGGGGACTATCCGCATGTTCGCGGGCCAGCCGTGCGAAAGCTTCCAACGCGTCCGCCGGCTGGTTCGCTTTGCGGCGCGCCCAACCTAGCTCGTAGAGAACATGAGGAGTCAACGGGTATTGGGGATTCTCCGCGAGGATCGCGGCGAACGTCTGTGCCGCGGCCGGATACTTTTCAAGACCCACCTCGGCCAATCCGCGTTCGTACAACGCGTCCGACTTGCGCGGCTGCGACGGTTGCGAGCGCAGGAAAGCGTCGAAATCCGCGATCGCCTGCTGAAATTGTCCCAGCTGCCGCAGGGACATGCCACGGGCCAAGGAGGCATCCGGTGCAACGGAATGCTGAGGATGCTGCTTGAGCAACTCGCCGAAAACGAGGGCGGCCTTCGCATAGTCCTTCGTCCGCAGCAGCTCGGAGCCTTTCGCGTACGCGGCAAACGGCATAAAGGACGACGATGCAAAATCCCGGAGGACGTGATCGTAAGCGGCCAGCGCGGCCGCCGAGTTCCCCGCGGCCGCTTCGTACTCGCCCAGTCGGAAATACGCCTGGTCCCGCACACCGCTCTGGGGAAATTCCTTCAGCAGCTGGGCGATTGCCGCGCGGGCCTCCGGAAGCTGCGCTGTGGCTCGCCGCACCGCCGCGAGCAACAATAAGGCCTCGTCGGCCTGACGCCAACGTGGTGCTGCGGCCAGCGACGCGGCAAGGGCCTGCTGCGCCCCCGTGTAATTCTGACGCTGATAATGGCTGGCTCCCATCAGATAGTGAGCTTCGGCCAGCTGGTCCTGGACCTTCAGCTGGGAAAGGACGGGGGCAAGCATGGCAAGTACATCCGCGTATTTCTTCTGCATGTAGCAAGCCAGCGCCAGGCGAATCCGCCAGGCGTTCGCGTCGGCGTGGCTACCGTGTTGATCGAGCAACTTGCGGTAAGCCGCCTCGGCGTCGGGCAGTTGGCCGGCGAGCAACAGCGACTCGGCGGCCACGAACTGGGCATCCGGTAGCAGCCGGTCACGTGGAAACTTCTCGACGAAGGTCCGGGCGTGTTGGATCGCATCGTCGAACCTCCGAATTTCCATGGCGGCGAAAGCCGCGTTGTAAAGCGCCTGGGGAGCGAGTTCGTGCTGTGGATACTGCTGAACAATGGCGAGGTAGCGATCGATGGAGTCGGCGCGCCACTCGGGTAGCTCATACAGAGCATCGCCGAGGTCCATTTCCAGGTGGACGCGAAAGGCCCCCTCGGCGCCCTTCGACAGCACCGACTCGGCCAAGTTGACCACCTGCTTCGAATCCTTCTTCCGCAGCCAGATGCGGCACATCCAATGCGCCGCCTCGGCAGTATCGGGGGAGGTTTGACTCAACACCTTTTGAAACCAGGGAGTTGCTTCGTCGAATTTTCCGGCCGAGTAATAGGACCGTCCGGCGGCCATGGTGGCCTCGGACTGGTAAGACGACTGGGGGAATCGCGTCGTCAGGGCCGCGTAGAGCTGTGCGGCGTCGACGAACCGATCTTGCTTCAAGGTGGCGAACGCCTGCCGCAGTAACGCGTAGTCCGCCGACGGGAAGTCGGCGATGGCGGCCACGCTGGCGAATGCCTGCTCCGCATCCTTCACGGCACCTGTCTGCAACAGCGTTTCACCTTTGCGTAGGCGCACCTCGGTGGCTAAGTCGCTCTTCGGGAACTCCTTCAGGAATTGGTCGTAGAGGGCACCTGCCGCCGGGAACTGCCGCAACTCCTCCAGGGTTACGCCCAGCGCATAGATGCCGCTCGATCGCAACGTCGAGGCGGGATGCTGCTGGATGAATTCCCGGTAGGCCGCGACAGCTTGTTCCTTGTTGCCGCGCTGGTATTGGGCTTCCGCCAGAAAGTAACGAGCCTGGTCGGCGTATTTGCCCTTGGGAAATTTCTGCAGATCGGAAGAG
>JBFWYF010000985.1:0-3137 GCA_050186685.1 Pirellulaceae bacterium | reverse complement strand
CTCGGCTGGCGCAGCACGTGACGGTAATCTATGTCGAAGCCTCCGCCGCCGAGACCGAACTCAAATTGCTCAAGGGCCTCAAACACCACTATCCGCGGATTCCGACCGAGTTATCTTTGCCGGACCAGTTGCAGGGCCTCCGGGAAGGGCTTTGGGCCGCTCCACACCAGAAAACGCTGCTGGTCATCGACCAGTTTGAGCAATGGCTGCATACCCATCGCGACGAGCACGGCTTGCCGTTGCTTCAGGCACTGCGGCACTGCGATGGCGGGCATCTGCAGTGCGTGCTGTTGGTCCGCGAAGATTTCTGGGTTCGGGCAAGTTGTTTTGTGGGTGGATTGGATGCCAAGCTCGTGGAGGGTGATAACCAGGCCTTGGTCGAACTGTTTGAACCACCCCATGCCCGCAACGTGCTGGCCGAACTCGGCCGAGCTTACGGCCGGCTTCCCGACAACCTGCGCGAGCTGACAGCCGACCAGCAGGCGTTCCTGGATCGAGCGGTGGACGGCCTGACCGAGAATGGCAAGATCATCTGCATCCGATTGACGCTTCTGGCCGAAATGGTGAAGGGCAAGCCGTGGAACCCGGATACCTGGAAGGACGTGGGCGGCGTTGAGGGGCTCGGTACGGCTTTCCTCGACGCGACTTTTGCGTCCCCGAGCGCTCCGGTTGTGTATCGCCGCCATGCGTCGACCGCGCAGGCAGTCCTCCGTGCTCTGTTGCCGGAGTTGGGAACGAACATTATCGGCGGGCGACGTTCGGAAAGAGCACTGCGGGACGCGGCCGGCGGCGACGCGGCCGTCTTCAGCGAAGTGATCCGCATTCTCGATAAGGAGCTGCGGTTGATCTCACCTTCCGATTCGGACGGGTTCGTCGCCCCGACATCGTCGGACGCCGCCGAAAGCACGGATGCCAGGTATTACCAGCTTTCGCACGACTTTCTTATTCCCATACTTCGCGATTGGTTCAATCGCCGACAGCGCGGCACTTATCGCGGCCGAGCCGAGTTACGCCTGGCGGAACTTGCCGCACTGTGGAACAGCAAGCCCGAGAATCGCTATTTGCCGGGATCGTGGGAGTTTGTCCGCCTTTGGAGTCTGACGCGTTCGACATCCTGGACGGACGGACAGCGAAAGATGATGCGTCGAGGAGGCCGCCGGCATGCGACCCGGGCGGTCCTGCTCCTGGCAGCTCTGCCACTCTTCGCCTGGCTTGGCCAGGAAATGTTTGGTCGATATCACGCGCGCCGCCTGGTCGACCAATTGCCGAGGACATCCATCGGCGAATTGCGAGTTGTAGCCGATCAGGTTGCGGCCTACGCGAAGTGGGCCGTGCCGTTGCTTCGGGAGAAGACCCGGGCAGCGGCCGGAAACGCGGTGGCGCGACGCAATCTTTCGTTGGCTCTCCTGCGCGCGGATCCGCGGAACCACGAGCAGCTAATCGATTTCCTGTATTCCGAAATGCTGCGGGCGGAGGCTCATGAGCTTCCGGCGATCCGCGAAATCCTCGCCAGCCAATCGCGAAAACTCAATAACCGATTGTGGACCGTTTTGATCGAACGAGGCAGAGACCCCGGGCAGCAGCGGCTGCGCGCCGCCGGAGCCTTGGCGTCGTTCGATCCGGGCAACGCACAGTGGGACGACGTCGCGCCCGAGGTCGCCAAGCAACTCGTGGCCGTCAGTCACGTTCATTTGAAAGACTGGATGTCGTCACTGTATCCGATGCGCGACAAGCTGCTGGCGCCCTTGACGGAAATCTACCGGGCGGCGAATGGAGGCTCACCCGAAAGTGTGCTGGCCGCACACATCCTCGTGAATTACGCAGCCGATCGTCCCGCGGTGCTGGCCGACTTGATCTCCGACGCAACCGAGGCGCAATTTGCGATCGTCTTTCCCGCGCTCCAAAGGCAGGGGCGCCAGGCGATCGAGCGGCTGGAGGCGGAGATCGCACGAACGGGAGAACCCTCATGGCACGACGAACCGTTGCCGGTGGGCTGGGGCTCCATCGACGCGGCGCTGAACGCTGAGATCGAGGCCGCCGAGGGTCTGCTGACGGACCGGTTTGCCTTCGTTCAGACCATGCCGGCTGAGCGGTTCTTCGTGGCTTGCGAGGCGCTCCAGTCCAAAGGCTACCGTCCTGCGAAATTCAGGCCCTATCAGTGGCTTCCAAGTCCGCCCGAGGATGGCTGCGGTGAACGGGAGACGCCTCACCTGTACGTGGCGGCCGTCTGGACCCGGGATGGCCGTGACTTTGTGTTGAAGCTCGATGCGTCTCCCGATGAATTGCGCGCGCAGGATGTGCGGCTGCGCGGCGAGTTCTTCGCGCCAGTGGATGTGGCGGGTTACGTGTTGGCAGCAGAGGGGGGATCGGTTGATCGTTACGCCGGGCTGTGGATCAAGGACTCCGCTGCCGTAGACGAAGTCCAACTCGTTGTGGGTGTGAAAGCGGAATTCGCTCCCGATCACCAACAACGGCATCGCGAGGGCCTACACGGTGTGACGATGCACCAGTTCCTTGCGGCCGACGGACGTTACCGTTTCAGCTGCATTTATCGCCGCCAGAGCGAGCCAACAACGATTCACCGGTCGCAGGACGTTGTTAACTTCGCCAACAAAGCGGCGCAGCAGCAGTTACAGCACGACATCGCGTTGTCGGAATGGGAGCATGTTGCGTTTGACCGGAACTACTACGAAAAAATACTGTCGCAGGCCGAACAAGCGCTACGTGTCAATCCAGACAACGGCGAAGCGCTGCGTTCGCGAGGAGTCGCCCAGCATGCGCTGCGTCGGGACGCATTGGCGGTCGAGGACTTGACCACGGTGTTGGCCGCTAACCCAAAGGACGTCACCGCGCTCTGGATGCGGGCCAGCAGCCATGCACGACTGGGCAATGCTGCTGCGGCAGCCTCCGACGTAGCCCTCACCTCGCAGCCAGTGCACCATGAGTCGCACGCGCCGTTCGTGAGGGCAGTTGTCTCGGCCTGGCAGGGGGACACGTCGCCGCTGCGCTTATTTCGCGACATGCTGGCAGTGCACTCGCACGAATGGAGGTGGCTCTACAACGCGGCCTGCGCCCATGCGGTAGCGGTCAGCGCCCTGGAACAGGATGCGGAATCGTCCGCTAACCTGGCACACGAG
>JBFWYF010000984.1:0-3144 GCA_050186685.1 Pirellulaceae bacterium | reverse complement strand
CGAGCAGCTGAAAGGCGAGTACGAGCCGTTCGATCCGGACGTCGGCATGCGCGGCCCAGACGAAGGAAGCGCCGGGCAGCCTTCCGTCCGTGACACGGGTCAGCTCTTCACGCCGTTGATGGAGTTACTCGAACGGGCCAACTACCACAAGCTGTCACAAAGCCAGATCGAGCAGGCGGTGGCGGCGGCCAGCGACTGGGGCGTGCGGCTGAACGTCGACTTCACCGTCTTCGATCGCTTGGAAGTTTACGCCCGTGGCGACGTGATTGGCCGCCGGGTTCGGCACCGCTGGCAAAATCTCTACCGGGCGGAGGAAGTCGACGTCCCCATTTACGAACGGCTGCTCGTCATCTTTCAACTGCGACCGCGCAAGCGGCTCGACAAGCACCTCGACCCGCGCGCGATCTATATCAAGCTGTTCAAGAACATCCCGAAAGAGGATGTCGACATGATGCTGCCGGGTGTGAAGGCCCGGTTATCCTTGATCGACAGCGGCAAGATCCTGCTGCCGACGTTGTCCGGGCTCGCCATGGCGATCTACAAGATTGTGCTCGCGCTGCTCATCTCGACGGTGCTGGGCGCAGCGGGCATGCTCGTGCTGGTGGGCGGGCTGGTCATGTACCTCTCGCGGTCGGTGTTTGGGTATCTGAACACCCAGAACAAGTACCAGCTCGACCTGACGCGCAGCCTGTATTTTCAGAGTCTCGATAACAGCTCGGGGGTCCTCCTGCGGCTGACCGACGAGGCGGAGGAGCAGGAGTTTTCGGAAGCCGTGCTCGCGTATTTCCTGCTGTGGCAGGATGGCGGCGAGCAAGGTTTGCCGGCCGACGAGGTCGATCGCCTGGCCGAAGCGTTCCTCGGCGCCGTCTGCGGATACGGCGTTGATTTCGAGGTCGACGACGCGCTGCGGAAACTTCAGCGGCTCGGCCTGGCCGTGCCTGCAGCGGAGGGCGTCTGGCGAGCGGTCTCGATCCGAGACGCACTGCGAGCGCTCGACCGGGCCTGGGACGACTATTTTCAGGTGGATTAGCTCACCCCACCCTCTCCCCCATAATCTGTTGCGGCAGCGATTCGCTTGCTGGCGAACGGATGGAAGCAACACGTTACGGCGAAGAGGGAGCTGCGCCAGGGCCCTGTCCTCGCGGCGGAGGAGCGAGGGCCCTGGGCTGCTTTCGGGCAAATCGAGCGGCGTTAGAATTCGCCGACGGCGTCTCCGCCTTCGATCGACCCCAGGGCTCCCCAGACGCCATAGGGACTGGGTCCCGCGGTCACGTAGCGAGCGCCCAGATTCCCCGTGTTAATCGTCTCGGAGATAAACCGGACCGAGCCGTCGGCCAGCAGTCCCATCACTCCGCCGGGATGGTAGCTGCTCGGGTTGAGTACGCCGCCTTGGGAATCGGCATTATTATTCGTGTCGATGACGCAGCTCGGTGCATTCGGCGGCAGCACGGTCGTAAAGCCGACCCGTTCGGCCTGGCCGTCCGACCAGAGCGCCCCGAATCGGCCTTTAATCCTCACGCCCATGAACCGCTTGCCTGTCGCCTGGGCAAGGCAGACGTTCGGGGTAATGTTGATGTTTGTGATGTTGACGACAGTTGAGGTGCGGACATCCTCACCGTTGGCGTTATGCGTTCCCGTGTTGCCGCTCCAGACACGTTCGCTCATCGCCAGCGTGTTACTGGTACCGTCGGTGATATGGGCAAACGTCCGCACGCGCTGCGAGCCCGTGAACATGCCGCGGTTATTGGACGTCGCGATATTCCAGCGGTCGTTGCCCGAGGTGGCGCCCGGCGAATCGCCGATGCAGAAGGCATAACTGTTCTTGGCTTGTTGCGCCGGGTTGAGAATCGGTTTATCGGAGGGGCACAGGACGACGCTCAACTGCGTGCGCCAAGGGAGCCAACGGGCATTGTTGTACCAGCCTGCTGGACCGTCCGGGTGGATCGTATTGCCGTTTGAGTCGACGACATTCCCGGCCTTGATCTGATCGGCCAGCGCGGATTGTTCCAGGAATGGCAGCAAGAAGATAAAGGCGCTCTTGCGGTCGTAATTGCCGTCGAAGCGTGCCCTGTTGCCTCCGCCCGCCGTGCCTCCGCGCCGGGGCGGAAACGCCTTGTTCGTGTCATGATAATTGTGCAGTGCCAGCCCGAACTGCTTCAGATTATTAGAACATTGCATACGTCGTGCGGCCTCGCGAGCGGACTGCACCGCCGGCAATAACAGCGATACCAGGACACCAATAATGGCAATTACCACGAGCAGTTCTACCAGCGTAAACGCACGCTGGCGAAACGGGCCAGGCCAAGCTTTTCGTCTCATACGGAGAACTCCTTCGCGCAGGTTGGGATGAAAGAACGTCGATTGCTTTGCGCAGCGCCTGCCACGAATGTGGGGACGTAAGCGCTGCGTCGCGTGCTTGCAAGAAGCAGGCCAAGGTGTGCACGAAGGCAAGGGCTGCGCGGAAGTGCTGCTACGTTGCCATGTTCGAGAGGTCGCAAGATAGCGTACGTCGCATCGCGGCTACGATCACGAGCGGAAAGATACTTGGCGCATGGCAAGAGTTTTCTGACCGCAGCGGGGCGCTGAGCGCGCATCGACCAGCGACTTAATTCAGGTCGCTGGCGTCAGGACTGTGGTTCACCCCGCGTGGCCCGTTCGGCTTCGATGGCTCGAATCTTGGCACGCAGCGTGGGGCGGCTCAGTCCCAGAATCTCCGCGGCGTGCGTCTGGTGACCTTCCGTGACCTGCATGGCCTGACCCACGATCAGGCGATCGAAGTAGACGAGAGCCCGGCGGTAGACGTCGCGCTGGCCTTCCTTCAGCAGATCATGGACGAGCCGGCCGAGCGCGTCCCAGTCCAGGCCTCGGAACATGGAGGGGTCGGCAAGTCCGGCCTCTTCGCTGGGTTCGCGGTGCAGTTCCGCGGGAAGAAAATCGGGCAGCAACGTGGGCCCTGTGGAAGTGATCAGCGATTCGCGCAGCACGCTCTGCAGTTCCCGCACGTTGCCCGGCCACGCGTAGTTCTGCATCATCTCGAGGGCCTCGGGGGAGATGGATTGGACGCTGGTCCCCGACTGGCGATTGAAGCGGAACAAGAAGTAGTGAGCGAGCTCGGGGATATCTTCCGTCCGGTTACGGAGCGGG
>JBFWYF010000983.1:0-3146 GCA_050186685.1 Pirellulaceae bacterium | reverse complement strand
GTACAGACCTGTCAGCCCGGCATCTACCGTCGTGTCCTCGAAAGTGCCGTCACCGCGCGCCAGATAGCAGCTCAGCTGACCAGCCGTACTCCACTGGTATGTCAGCACATCCAGCCACCCATCATTGTTCAGGTCATCGACGATCATGCCTCCCGCCAGGCTCAATTCGTCCAGACCCAGCTCCTGAGCGATGTTCTCGAACCGCGGGAATGACTCGGACGACTGAAACCGGTCCGGTGAAATACGCCATCGCTCTGGCACTCGGTCGGGATATTGTCCCAGGGTCATGTGGGCGATATTCAACAACCAGCGAGCGACGACGTTATCGGGGCTGCGTTCCAGGATGGTGGTCAGGTGGCGGACCGCGGCTTGTGAGCCAGCGGGATGTTCGTGCAGCCCTTTGCCGCGGATTGGCAGGATACAACTGTCCCCATTGCAGCAGAAGACGCAGTTCTCGTTCTCACCCTGGCGCAGATAGGCCACGGCGAGCTGGTGCTCGACCCGGTCCCGCACGTCCGTCCATTGCGGCGGTACCAGCTCCAGGCACGCCTGAAATCGGCGTATCGCGTCCGCGGTCTCGCCGAGCTGCAATTCCTTCATTCCCAGCTTGTTCAAGGTTTCGAAACGCTGCCCCACCGGCGAATCATCCGACAGCAAAGCCAGTTGCTCCTCGAGCATCCGGGCGTCCCGGTCACCGAGATATGGATTATCAGTAGACGTGCGCTGACGAATTGTCTGGAGCAGCTGCACCAAGCGGTCGTGACCATCGCCAGGGGACGTGTGGGACGGCAAGGCGGAGGACGGTGCCGCAACGGATGAGGACACTGCGGTTGAGGCCCCAGCGTCGGCTACTTCCTGGGTGGCCAGCGTTGCGGCAGCTCGGCGACGCCGCTCCGCTTCCTGCTCCGCCTCGCTCCCTTGAAAGAGACTGAACCCGCCCACGATGGCGCCCGCGGCCACGACGAAGGTCAGCATCCAGCGTTTCGTAAACATACGCATCCCCTCTCGTCCGGTCACCAGAGCCGGCTGTACGTGCTCAGCAGCGGCGGCCAGCTGGTCGCCAGGTAATAGGCGCGGGGCGTGGCCAGGTCCAGTACGCGCGGCCAGTCGAGCGGCGAAGACCGGCCGACAGGCGACTGAGCGACACCCGCCAAGTTGAACAACGACGCTGGTTGTTCGTACTCGACAACCCGCACTTCATCCTTCGAGAGTCCCGCCAGCTCCGTCGCGCGCTCGATGGCCTCTTCGAGAAATCCGATTTTGTCGATCAACCCGTGCGACAGGGCCCGGTTTGCCGAGAAGATCTCGCCGGTTGCGAGGGCATCCAGCGCTTGAGGGTCGGCTCGGAACTTCGGTCGCCCTTCCTTGACGATGGCTTTGAAGCGATCAAAGGACTCGTCGATGTAACTCTGCAGGAGCTTCCGATGCTCCTCCGGCATGGGCTTGGTCATGCTGCCCAGTTCTTTGAGCGGGTGAGTCACGATGCTGTCGTCCCTTATGTCGAATCGTGCCAGCAGGCCGCTCAGGTCGTAGTGGGGGAACATCACCCCGATCGATCCTGTCGTCGAGGTTGGCTCGGCAAAGATGGTTTGCTCCTGGTCGCCAACCGCCATGGAGATGTAGTACCCGCCGCTGGCCGCGATTCCACCCATGCTGACGACGAGGGGAAGTTGGCGCTCTTCGCGCAGTCGCTTGAGATGGTGATAGATGTAATCCGATGCCGTGACCGTTCCGCCGGGTGAATCGACGCGTACGACGAGGGCCTTCACGTTCTTGTCTTGGCGAATCTGGTCGATCTGGGCCTTGGGGAAGCCATCACCGTCGGCGATGAGTCCTTCGATCGACACGATGGCGATCTTTTCGGTCCCGAACATCTCGCCGGAATGAAACTTCTCGGTGATTCCTTGGGTGGTATCGAAATAATCCCGGAAAGCGAGGAACTGGGCGAGGGCGAGCAGGGTCACGAAGCAGAACGCCGCCCAACCCAGGAACGCAAACAGGCGCCACATCCATCCGCCGCTGCCCGACTGGACCACGACGGTCGGTTGAGCCGTCTGGGCCGTGGTCCGAACCGGTTGAGGTGCTATTCCGGGCGGGCCTTGGGGTGCAGGAACGGAAGCGTCACTCATCTGGCAAACTCCGAATTGAGAATTCCGGCCGAGGCAAGACGGCGACGAGGCCGGATGGGCGAAATGCGGGATGGCGAGCTCGCATTTCACCGCAGCGGCCATCATGGCTTTGTCCTGCGGGCCCGTCAAATGGGACGCGGCGGATTGTGTGGTGTTGCCACCAGACTGGAACTACGGCTAAGCTACGCGGTCTGGCGGTTTGCCCTCGTGGGGCGTCGAGAGAGTGTAAAGGAGTCGTGCCGTGTTAGTCGCCGCTTCGACGGAGTGTTATCACGATCTGCCCATGTCCGAGGCGCTGTCCCGGCTGTGTGACCTGGAATTCACCAGTGTCGAGATCGCCATCCGCGAAGATGGAGTGCAGCTGAAGCCATCGCAAGTGCAGGCGGATGTCGATAACGCGGCGGTCATCTGCCGCGATACACATCGACTCGACATCGTGGCCTACGACGTGGAAATCGCGGCGACCGGCGACGAGTACTACCGGCAGTTTCAGGCCATCTGCCGATTGGCGAAAGCCACGAAGGTGGTGACGCTGACGATGCCTTCCGGCGAGTTGGGGACGCCTTTCAACGAGGAGGTCGAGCGGCTGCGCAAGCTGGTCGCGATTGCTGCGGTCGATGGAATGCGGGTCGGCATCAAGAGCCAGGTGGGGCGACTGTCGCAGGACCCCGACACGGTGGCCGTCCTGTGCGACAACGTCAAGGGGCTGGGACTGACACTGGATCCCAGCCATTACATTTGCGGACCGCATGCGGGTCGTTCCATCGACAAGCTGTACAAGTACGTCTATCACACGCATCTGCGCGACACCAAGCGAGACCAATTGCAGGTGCGAGTCGGACAGGGTGAAATCGAATACGGGCGCGTTATTCAACAGCTCCAGAAGTACAACTACAACCGCGCTCTCTGCGTTCACATCACGGAGATGCCTGGCGTGGACCATCAGGTGGAACTCCGCAAGATGCGTTTGCTGTTGGAAAGCCTGCTCTAGCCCCGGTGAACTGGCGCTGCCGCGTC
>JBFWYF010000982.1:0-3146 GCA_050186685.1 Pirellulaceae bacterium | reverse complement strand
GCGAACGATCCATCCACGTCCTCAAAGGAGCAAGTGGGTCGCCTCGGCGCGCACTTGATCGTATTGCGACGCCTGTCTACGTCTGTCGCTGGTCTGCTCCAAATCGGGAAAGATCCCCAGCTCGAAGCAGCGATCGTGAAAGATCTCGGCGCGATCTTCGAACAGGAGATTCCCGAGGTCGCTCGCCGGCTAGTCCCGTGCGAACCGTCTCTGGCATCGCCCGAGAGTCTGCTCAACGTCCTTGCCTACACAACGCTTGCCGCGCCATCGTTTTCGCTTCGCGGCGGTACTCGAGAAATTCTTCGAGGCATCATCGCTCGTGGGCTCGGCCTTCGATAAGGCTCCGTACCGACTCCTCGTCGACGGATCGGCCCCGTTCCAAGGCTCCGTTCACCTAAAACTACGAGCTCGGGTGGGCGAATCGACGCAATCGACACCGCGCCGAACGGCGTGCCTTCACGTCCGCTTAAACCGGACTTCAGTCGGCTGAAGGGAGTGGTCGAAAAAATCCAAGATCGAGTTACGTAACGAATCGAGGTCGAGTTTGCTGCCGCTCAGCAGATACTCCATGTTGACGCCGCGTATGAGGGCGACGCAGATGGCAGCATGCTTGTCGAAATCTACCTTCTTGATCTGACCGGCCTGATACGCTTCCTTCAAATGCCGCGAGAAGCCCCGTCGCCATTGCTCCACGACATGGTCCACCTCGACCTTCAGAGCCGCATCTCCGAAAAACGAATGCGAAAAGATCGAAAAGAGGGCCGCGACTGCGACCGGGTCCTTGCGCAGTCCGATGAAATGCGTCTTGAGGCGAGTACGGAAGGCCTCCAGTCCCGTCTTTCCGCCCAATTGCTCATGAGCCAGTTGTTCGAACCAGACTTCCATCGATCGCAGCATCGCTATCAGAAACTTATCCTTGCTGCCGAACGCATAGATCGGCAGTCCGCGGCTGTAACCGGCTGCCATGCCAATTTCCGCAAGCGTCGTACCCGAAACCCCGTGCTTGGCGAACAACTTCATTCCCGCTCGAAGCATTCGAGCGACCGACGCCTCCCGGCGCTCGACCTGCGTCCGAGGACTTGGCCGCTTGAGAACGTGCTTCGGTTTGCCTTGCAAAACAACTGCGCTACGCGCGAAGGACGCCGCTTCCCCGTCTTTCAATCTCGATCGCATTGGTTGTCGTCCTGAACCGGTGCTTGCTGCTCCGCAAGTTAATTATCCGATCTGGGACGCCCCCACAACCTTGCGCCTTCAGTCGGAAATCTGCTCCGGATCGATCCCCTGCCGCTTCAATGCAGCTTCGGCATCGTGATCGGGTTCGGTCGGCGGATAAGGCAAACCGAGCGGTGTCGCGCTGCGCTCGATAGCGCCACCGGGAACGGAAGTTCGTTACGACAGATGCCTGTTAAATAGCCACGACACCGGCTTTCTCCGCCAGCAGCTGTGCGGACCCACGCCGGATCTTGGGGTAATTCTTGCCAGCCCATTTGTTTGCTACTCAACTAGCAAGGTATGTCGTGGCTTGCTAGACCGCAGAATAGCGTTCGTTAACCGAAAAGAAACTTGTCCAATAGCAAGGAAACTGGTAGGCCAAGGCGCGGACGTATCGTGCCTCGATCGGAGCTGAGCATGGTTCTCAACGGCGTTAGGGTTCTGGATTTCCGTGATCTGATCAATCTTCCGAGCATCCCAACATAGAAGCGCCGAAATGACCGCGACCGAGCAAATCGAGACACTGCTTAAAGACCGATACAGCTGCAGGGGCTTTCTATCGCGGCCCGTACCGGAGTCTGACATCCGAAAGATCGTCACCGTGGCGCAAAGAACGGCGTCGTGGTGCAACTCTCAACCTTGGCAGGTCCATATACTGTCGGGTGAGGCGGCAGTTCGATTCCGCGAGGGGCTAATTCGATTTCGACAAGAAAACGGCCCGAAATCAGACATCCCGTTCCCGCGGGAATACAAGGGTGTTTATCTCGAGCGGAGGCGCGAATGCGGTTTTCAGCTTTACGAAAGTGTCGGTATCGCGCGGGGCGACCGAGAAGGCTCCGCTCGTCAGGCGGATGAGAATTTCAGGCTGTTCGGTGCACCGCATGTGGCAGTGATCACCACCCCGGAGGCGCTGGGTGTATACGGCGCACTGGATTGCGGCGCTTACGTTTCCAACTTCATGCTGGTGGCGCAATCCATGGGAGTGGCTTCGATCGCTCAGGCCGCGTTGGCTGGTCAATCGAAGTTCTTGAGGCAGTTCCTCTCTCTGCCCGAGGATCGCTTGGTCCTGTGTGGGATTTCATTCGGATATGCGGACGAGAAGCATCCCGCCAATTCCTTCCGGACAAGCCGAGCCGATCTTGGGCAGGCCGTCGAGTTCATCAACGACTAACGAACGATACGGCTCATGAGTCACTACCTCTCAGTATGCCAAGAATGGTTGTCGAAGTACAGCGAGGCTGCGAGCGACCCGGATATTCCCATCGTGGACGCTCACCATCATGTCTGGGACGTCGCGGGATGGCGTTACATGTTCGACGATCTGCTGGCCGACGTGCGCAGCGGACACCGGATCGTGTCTTCGGTCTTCGTTCAGTGCTATTCGATGTACCGAAAGGAAGGTCCGAAGGAGCTTCGGGCTTGCGGCGAAACGGAGTTCGCCAATGGGATCGCCGCAATGTCCGCAAGCGGTATGTATGGTGAAGCCAGGCTGTGCGAAGGTATCGTGGGCACCGCAAACCTGACGACCGGTGAGGACGTGCAGAAAGTGCTCGAAGTGCATCTGCGCGCGGCGGGTCGACGCTTCAGGGGAATCCGCCAGATCACGGCATGGGATGGCGACGAAGAGATTCATGCCAGTCGATACGGGCTTCCACAAGGGATGATGGCCGACGCGGCATTTCGGGCGGGTCTGGCGTGTCTCGGACGGATGGGATTGTCGTTCGACGCGTACGTATTTCATACGCAGCTCGGCGAACTGACAGCTCTCGCGCGCGCCGTTCCGGAGGTTGCAATCATCGTGAACCACGTTGGTGGGCCGATCGGAATCGGCAGGTTCGCCGGTCACCGCAACGAAGTCATGAGCGAATGGAAGGCGAGCATGGCGCAGCTGGCCGAGTGTCCCAACGTGGTCGTCAAGCTCGGCGGCCTCGGCA
>JBFWYF010000981.1:0-3149 GCA_050186685.1 Pirellulaceae bacterium | reverse complement strand
TTTGTCCTGGTCGGCCTGGCGGGGGTAGGGCTCGCAGGGACGGGCATGCACGTCCAGGGTGCGAGCGTCGACGCGCCGCCCGGCGGCCCGGCTTCCGGGGCCAAAGAATCGGATAACAAGGCGGCTGCGGGGCCTAAAGCTCGAGACGTCGCGCAGTTGATCGAGCAGCTCGGCGATCCGCAGTACCATACGCGAGAGAAGGCACAGGAGGAGTTGCAGCGCGTGGGCATGGAGGCCTTCGATGCCTTGCTGGCCGCGCAGGAGCACGCCGACGTCGAAATTGCCATGCGGTCGCGATACCTCGTCCGCAGCATGTCGGTGGAATGGACCAAGGACGCGGATCCCGCAGAAGTCAAGCAGCTATTTCGGGACTACGGCAATCGGGATCGCGACGAGCGTGCGACGCGCGCCCAGCATTTTGCAGCGCTGCCCGACGCGGCTGGCATCGATGCCTTGTGTCGGATCATGCGTTTCGACGTGGACCGCGTGCTTTCCAAAGAAGCGGCGGTACTGATATTGAACAGTGCCTGGCCGGAGGATGCCGCGGAGCGAGCTCGGCGGGCACAGCGGATTCGGGAGGAAGTTGCCGGGTCGACGCGCAAGGGCGCAGACTGGCTGCGATTGTATGCTCGGTCGCTGGAGACGCCAGCGGAAACGGAATCGGAGTGGGGACAAGCGATCCGTAGCGAATTGAACCAGCTGGCCCGGCAACCGCAAGACTCGGATCGCAAACTGACGACGGATCTGATCCGTTGGCACACGCGGCTGTTGTTGCGTTTGGACCGCCGTGACGACGCGTTGGTCAGCATTCGTCGGACGATTGATCTGCTGGGCGAAGGGAAGGCCGAGCTGTATGAGATGTTAGATTGGTGCATCGAGAATGGATTGCATGCCACGGCGGATGAATTAGCAGCGCGGTTCCCGATGGAGTTTGGGGACGATCCGAAACTGCTGTATTTGCTAGCGGAGTCGCAGTTGAACCGGGGCGACCGGGGAGCTGCGGACATGACGGCCGATCGCGCCCGCGCATTGGCGCCCGGGCTCGACAAGCTGAATTACCATTTGACGCTGGCTTCCTTTCTCCAGCGTCGCTTGCGAATGGACTGGGCCGAGCAGGAATTGCGGCTGGTGGTCGAGCGCACGGCGGTGCGGGCGCCGGGTGGGGGAAAGACGGGTGGGAGCAATGAAGTTCCGCCGGCGGAGCCAGGGGTTCCCCCTAGTTACCACGAGTGTTTTGGCCCGTCTCGCTGGGGATTATCGGAATTGTTGTTCGACACGCAGCGCGAGCTGGAAGCCGCGGAAATGGCCAAGTCTTTGATCGATGTCGCCGGCAAGACGCCGGCGGTACTTGAGTTCCTGCAGGATCCCGAGTTGGGACATCTGCAGGGGTATATGCATTACTACTATGCACAGCACTATGCCAAGACGGGTGACCGCGCGAAACAGCGAGAGTACGCCCGCAAGGCGATCCAGGACTGGCCCGAGAATCCCGACTTTATCATCGCCATGTATCGAGTGCCGGATGTCGACGAAGCTTGGCAGAAGGATGTTCGCGACCGGATCGAACGCTTCAGCGGCGAGATGCTGAAAGAGATCCGCGTCTACGAAATGGTGATGCAGCAACCGATGAACGAGGAGGAACGCAGCCGCAATGGCGAGGCGCTGGCTGGACGGCTGAATGAATTTGCCTGGTTAATCTCGAATACGGAAGGCGACAAGCAGGAAGCGCTAAAGGCGAGCAAACGGTCGCTCGAACTGCGTCCGAACAGCTATGCGTACCTCGATACGTTGGGCCGGTGCTATTACAGTGTCGGAGATTTCGAAAACGCGGTACGGGCCCAAAAGCGGGCGGTGCAGTTGATGCCCTCGATGATGGTCATGCAGCGTCAATTGCAGCTGTTCGAGCAGGCTCTTGCCGAATCCCGGGGGCGAGCAGGGGGCAGTGGATAACGTGGCATGAAGCAGTCCGTCGAGTGCGGTCGGGCCGGCCCGAGCGGTGAAATCCAGGCCAGTGTGGCGGGGCAACCTCCGGCCCAGGGCCGAGGTGAGGCGTACGCCACGCACCCGGACGGCTCCGATCCGTTGTTTCATTGGATCGCCTTGAGCGTCTCTGCGGCAATTTTGACTGGGGCGGCGCTGCTACAGGTGGATGGGGGGAGGGTGATCGTCCCCGTCGTGAATCAGGCGTTGCCCGGACTGTGCACGTTTCAGACGTTATTCGGCATCGGCTGTGCGGGCTGTGGCTTGACCCGGTGTTTTGTGTGTCTGATGCATGGCGATCTGGCGGGGGCCTGGAACTATAACGCCGCCGGGTTCCTGGTTTTCATGCTGATTGCGTGCCAGCTGCCTCTGCGTTTGCTGCAGCTCCAGAGGCTTCGCCGCGGGTTGCCGGAATGGCGGTTGGGGCTGTGGGGCCCGGTGTCTGGTTGGTGTTGTCTCGGGGCTTTGCTGGTCCAGTGGGTATGTCGAATGGCGTAGGGGAACTGCTGCGTTGGGTCGAGTAGGAGTGGCAAGGCCACGCCCGCACAAGGCCGTCAACCGAAGGGGCAGGCATGCGGGTCTTCGATACAATTCGATGCCGCCCGGTTACGGTTGTCGGTGGGGATATGGACTCCCGTTTCCCCCTCTCCGAAGCGGGCTTCGAAACCCCGTGGTCAACCCGGGGTTGAATGCTCGTCATGGACTTGGTGCGCACCGCGAGCCATACTGAGAGCCGTAGCTACATTTGTTGATTCGGAGCGTAACGTCATGTTGCGATGGACTTTCGCACCAGCAGTCTGGGCTTTGGTGGGAATCGTGTGGGTGACTGCTGGAGACCGGTTGGCCGCCCAGGACCGGGGTCGTGACCGCGACGGCGACCGAGGGGGGAGCGACCGGCGCGAGGAATTTCGCAGCCGTTTCGGGGGCGGCTTTCCTGGTGGTGGCTTTCCAGGTGGTGGCTTTCCTGGTGGTGGCTTTCCTGGTGGTGGCTTTCCTGGTGGTGGCTTTCCTGGTGGTGGCTTTCCTGGGGGCGGTTTTCCTGGGGGCGGGTTTCCAGGGGGAGGCTGTCGAGGGGGCCCGCCGGGCTCGGGATTCGGCGGGAGGAGCGGAGGTCCGAGCTCAGCGAGTGGCTGCAACCCGGCCGAGATGTTGCGTCGGCTCGTTACCAA
>JBFWYF010000980.1:0-3152 GCA_050186685.1 Pirellulaceae bacterium | reverse complement strand
GTCTTTCGCGCTCATCCCGAGCTGCGAGCGGTGGATACTCAGACCTACTGCATTGGTGGCCCGGCGTTTTCGGCCCATGTCGTCATGCAAGCGCGAATTGCTGCTGGAGAACGGCTGGCACTCGAATTGGCTTTAGAAGAAGGGGTGTATCGGCTGCGAGGTCCCCAACTTCCCTTTGTGGTGGACTGTCGCGTGTCGCCCACAGCACTGACGACGCGCTGGGAAGTGTTTTTAGGTGCACCGCCCACAGCCGAGGCGATTCCGCGACTCGCAACTGGCGGACAAGTGTTCATCCTGCACAACAACACGGCCCAGTCAGTCCAAGTTCGTCTGGAACGAACGGCCGGAAAGCCGCTGGCATTCACTGCCAAAGCCGCATCGTCCCACCCCTTGTTCCGCGAAATGTTTCCCGACCAGGTCCTCGCTCCCGGTCAGATCGTCAGCGTCCACACGATCACGTTCGTATACGCTCGACTGGTTCAGGCGGACCGATGGTACGACGAATTGGGCGACGGACCGGCATTCTCGCGTATTCAGAGTGAATTGCGGTTCCTGGAGGAGCTGATTGGCCAGTATCGCGGCGCGATGGTGAAGACCCTGGGGGCCGGGCTCCTCGCCACGTTTGATGCCGCCACAGACGCGGCCCAACTGACCATCGCATTGCTGGCGGCCCAGGCGGCGGGGCGGGAGACCTGGCGCACCGTCGTGCACCGCGGTCCGGCACTCGTGACCACACTGAACGGCCGGCTGGATTATTTTGGAGCGACACCCCGTGATGCCTGGAAACTGCTGGAATCGGCACCGCCGCGCCAGGCCTATGTCACCGAGTCCGTGGCAAGTGATCGGGAAGTCGCCCAGCTGGCCCGGGAACGATCCGTCGCCGTGGCCCCCGCGCATTGGTCCGCAGCACATGGCGATCGGCCCAGCGCCGATCAAACCGTCGGCCATCGCGTCGTCGAAGTGTTTTGCTGGAGCTACGACCCACCCTTATCAGGTCCGTCGGCGCCGGGGCTCTGACCGGCCACCCCGTGCGGACTACTCAGCGAGCTGGCTGCGCCAGGCCGGATATTCGCGAGCGATGAGCAATTGGGGCCATCCGCCGTACCAGGCAGTACCGGTGCGACGTTCGCGCTCAATCTGAGCCAATTCGTATTTCTTGATCCCATCCCGGCCGGCAAAGATGGGGCGGTCGCTGCCAATCTCATAGTGCCGCGCCCAAATCGGCTGAGCACCGGCATCCGCAACGACTACGACATCGAGATCGGTATCGTGTCGCACGAAAGACACCGGAGTGGACTTCACCTTTTCGACGCGTATTCCCTGCAGGCGGGACTTTTGCAGCCATGCCACCGCTGCGTCAACCGCCCGGACTATTTCTGGCGACGCGGCAGGTTGTCGCATCAGTAATCGAACAATTTCGGTCGTCTCCTGCGGGCAGATCGACGCCAGCTCAAAGCTCCGCGCCGGGCGGGGCTCGAACGTGTTTTCGTCATGCTGCTGGCACCAGCCCGTCGGTTGGCCCTCGACCTGGATCTGGCAGCGAAGAATGCACGTAACCCCTTGCTTGAACGCGTCTTGAGCGCGCTGTCTCCGCGTGGGATCGAGCCATTGGAAATGCTCGGCTCCGCCGGCCGCGTTTTGCAGGAGATTCAGTGCCCCGATCATCACGCCATCGTTAAAGGTGATGTGTGCGGGAAATCCGCAAGCGTTCGGGTACCGTTGGGGGAAGCCTCCGTGGCCGTATTGCGATCGCAGTACGAAATCCAGGCCGCGCTCGCAGGCCGCTCGCCATAACGGTTCCTCGACTTGAGCGATCGCCCGCGCCAGATACTCGACCTGCGAGTGTATGTTGCCGTTGTCGTAGGACGTGTCGTTGTTCCCACGGGTCGCCTGGACGCGAGCCAGTTGCTCGGCGGAGAGTACGGCGGTCATGTCATAGTCCTTGGGCCAACCGCCGTTCTCTCGCTGGAACAGCAGAATATTGTCGACGATCGCACGGACCTGATGGACTGCGTACGACGGCTGGATCTTTTCGACCTGGATGAAGCGGCTTGCGTCGCGCAGATCGCGCCAGTGATGGATGCCGCTGCGAAACGCCGAGATATCGATCGGCGTCAGTTGCGAGTTGGCATTCGCCAATGGCTTAACAGGCCCGGCGAGTACCGGTTCTTCCCCCTGGGCGGAATCCGGCTCGTCCGCCGGCAGCAGGGCTGGAACGCACGACACCACGATGAGTAACCAGGCAGTTACAGCTCGATCCGCGGATTTCATGGGTTATAGCCTTCCTGGGATGAAAAAACCTTCTAATCGCTACGACCTGCACCTCGCACGAAACACTGGCATCTGCTCTGGAATGCGACCGATTTTTGCGGTGGTAAGGTCTATTCTGTATTCACCGAAAAGTCATACACAAGGTCCGTACGATGCCCGCCTTACGGTTCAGCCTGTCGACCGTATTCATGGTCTGTATCGCGGTTCCCACACTGCGAGCGGAGGAGTCGTCGAGCGAGGCGGCAACGACCAAGTCGCCCGGGTTTGTTCAGTTCTGCCGCGATCCCGCCTGCCTTGGCTGTCGTACATTTCTTGCAAGCCATGGTCCTTCTTGCAGTTGCGAAAATGCCCGGGCGGGGGCCGGAGGCGAGGGGACTGCCCCGGACGGTGCCGGTATCGCTGCCGCCGAGGAGGCCGCGCTTGGCGAGGAACTGGTCGGGAATGAAGAATATGGCACCGGTTACGGGTACCTGTCGTCCGCACCGAACATGATTGGCGACTTCTTCGGTGGAGGATTTGCCATTAACACCGTGTTCAACTCTGGTCGCGGTTCCACGATCCCGATCGCCGGAGGTGACCGCCGCTTCAAGATCTCCGAAAACATGTCGCCGATCCCGCGCGACCGGCTGTACTTTTCCTTCAACAGCTTCCAGAACGCGGTGGTCACGGCGGGTGAGCAGGAGATCAACTTGAACCGCTATACATTTGGAGCCGAAAAGGCCTTTGCCGACGGACTTGGTTCGTTCGAGATCCGCCTTCCGTTTGCGGCGGGCTTGTCGGCCAATCAAACCGATGATGGCAACGCGCTGAACGACGACGGAACGGAGTTCGGCAACGTGACGCTGGTTCCCAAAGTGGCCCTGCTGTCCCGCGACTGGTTC
>JBFWYF010000979.1:0-3156 GCA_050186685.1 Pirellulaceae bacterium | reverse complement strand
TACTCCGGCCCGCGAGACGATTTGTACACGCGCGTCGCTCTCTACCTGCTCGAGCAACGTCAGGCGAACCTGGTCCTGCTTCACCTGATTACTCCGGATGGCGTGGAACACACGTACGGTCCACATACGCCCGAGGCCTACATTGCCGTGGCCGAGGCGGATGCGCACATCCGCCGGATCTGGGACGCGCTCCAGCGGCCCCCGCTTGCGGGCAAGTCGGCACTGTTCGTGACGTCCGACCATGGATTTGCTCCCATACGACGCGTCATCCGGCCCAACGTAGTTCTGAAAGAACTAGGGCTCATCCAGACCGATGAAGCGAACAAGGTGACGCAGCGCCAGGCGTGGTCCGTGGCGCAGGGCGGGTCGGCTTTCCTCTATCTGCTCGGCGATTCCCGGACCGACGCACGCCGCGCCGAGCTGACCGCTGCCATGGGACGCCTGGAAGGTGTGGAACGCGTACTGTCTCCGGCTGAATTCGCGGCGTTGGGGCTGCCGGCACCGGATGCGAACCCACAGGCGCCGGACCTGATTCTCACCACGGGACCCGGCTATACGTTCGCGAACGAGGTGACCGGCGAGAGCGTCGGCCCCGGCAGCGAATCCTTGAAAGGCACGCACGGGCATCTGCCGGAGCCCGCCTACATGCACGCGACGTTCGTGGCGGCAGGTGCCGGCATCCGCCGAGGGGCCCAACTGCCCTTGGTGCGCAATACCGATGTGGCTCCCACCGTTGCTCAGCTGCTGGGCCTGCCGTTCCCGACAACGGATGGACGCGTGCTAAGCGAGTTTCTCGCTCCCTGATCCGAGCCCAGGCGTTCCCGTTCGCCGAGATCGACGGCGATCTCGTCCGTCCATCAAGCCGATACCAGCTGGTCGAATGAACCGGCACCGGCAAAACCTGTCGCACCAACCTCTGAAAACACCACCTTGGGATTTTCGCGGGCACATTGCTGGACGTCCCACTGGGAGGTGAACAGGATCGCGGGGCGCCCGTGACGATCGTGAACCCGACGGGCCGAGTACGGCAGTTTCAGCGGTTGATCTTCGGTCAGCTCCGAGCGAATCCAGCGGACGAAGCCAAAGGGAAGCATGTCGAGGTGCGTCTTGGCGCCGTACTCCGTCTCGAGACGGAAGCGAATCACATCGAACTGCAGCGAGCCGACGGCCGCGAGGATCATGTCGGTCTTGGCTGCCCCAGGCCGCTGGAATGCCTGAATCGCGCCTTCCTCGATCAGCTGCTCCATTCCCTTGTCGAACTGTTTCCGGCGACTGGTGTCCATACAGCGGAGCGTCGCAAAGAATTCGGGAGCAAACTCGGGCAATGGTTCGAAGTTCAGCGGCGTACCCTGGCAGATTGTGTCGCCGAGGCGGAACTCGCCCGGGTTCACCAGACCAACGATGTCACCCGGAAACGCCTCGTCCATGGTCTCGCGTTCCTGGGCAAACAGGCGATGGGCGCGGGGTACCCGGATCTTCTTGCCCGTCCGCGCGTGGGTCACTTCCATATCCCGGACAAATCGGCCGGCACATACGCGCACGAAAGCCACGCGATCACGGTGGCGAGGGTCCAGATTGGCCTGAATCTTGAAGACAAATCCGGCGAAGTGCGGGGTGGCGACTTCGATCATTCCCCGGTCGCTCAATCGGCTGCCCGGCTGGGGGCAAAGATCCAGGAACCCGCGCAGGAAATGTTCGACACCGAAATTGTTCAACGCACTGCCGAAGAAGACGGGTGTTTGTTTGCCGGCCAGGAACAACTCGGAATCGAAGGTCCCGCCTGCCAGTCGCAGCAGTTCGAGTTCTTCGGCCGTGTGCAGCCGTGTATCCTCGCTCGCGTCCTGATCCGTTAGCTCGGCCAGCGGCGCGGACCGGTAAGCAACGCGAAACTCGCCCCCGGTCGACGTGAACAGATGGGCCATATCCGAGGACACGTCCACGACCCCTCGAAACTCGAAGCCTACGCCCAGCGGCCAGTTGAACGGCACGGGCTCGATACCCAATTCTGACTCGATGTCGTTCAGCACTTCTAAAGTCGGCTTGCCGGGCCGGTCCGACTTGTTCACGAACGTCAGGATCGGCAATCCCCGCAGCGCGCACACCTTGAACAGCTTCTTGGTCTGGGTCTCGACCCCCTTCGCCAGGTCGATCACCATCACGGCGCAGTCCGCCGCCATCAAGGTGCGGTACGTATCCTCGCTGAAATCCTGGTGGCCCGGCGTGTCCAGCAGGTTGATACGGCGCCCCTCGTACTCGAAGCTCAAGACGGTCGAACTGACCGAAATGCCGCGCTGCTTTTCCAGCTCCATCCAGTCGCTGGTTGCCGCCCGTTGCGTCTTGCGGCCTCGGACGGCGCCGGCGGTCTCGACGCATCCTCCGTACAGCAATAGCTTTTCCGTCAGGGTGGTCTTGCCGGCGTCCGGGTGGGAAATAATGGCAAACGTGCGTCGGCGCGCCGCCTCTTTCAATACGGTCGGATCCGTTGTAGTAGCTGTCATGTCCCTTTTCGTCGCCTATCGGTGGCCCGGTCGTGTCGCAGGCGCCGGCTTTTCCCAAGGTGCCTCGCACGGGCCCCGGCGGGTCGTATGCATCCACCCGCCGGCATCGCGACCTTCCGAACAGTACGCGTTCATGCCGGCCCTGTCAATTCGTCGCCAGGAACCAAAGGGTACCGCGGGTTCCCGCTAGAAATCAGACGGCGGCCAAGGCCGCGCGCAGCTCGCGCAGCAGGGTCTCGACGTCCTGCGGCGTGTTATAGCCATGAATGGCCACCCGGAGCCGCCCCGCATGGGACATGACGTGGATCCGCTGCGCATGCAGCCGAGCGTGGATCTGGTCCGACTTGGGATGCCGTATTGCGACGATACCGGCCAGTGACTGTGGCTCGACGGGCGTGAGCAACTCGACAGGCAGGCGAGCCAATTCGGCCAGGCACATTTCGACGAGCGGGCGAGCAGCGTGGTCGATGGCGGCCACCCCCACGGACTGGATGTACTGCAGCGCTGCGCGAATCGCGTACACCGCGGGATAGTTGGGCATGCCCACCGTGAACCCAGCGGCTCCTGGCTTGCTCCGGGCCTGCTCGAAGCGCCGGGCGCCGAACGGGTCCTCCAGGTGGAACCAGCCACCGGCAGGAACATACCAGCGGTCCGCCGC
>JBFWYF010000978.1:0-3161 GCA_050186685.1 Pirellulaceae bacterium | reverse complement strand
TACGGGCATCGACGACGACGATTCCATCGCCGGAGGATGGGGCGACGACACGCTGCTGGGCGGCACCGGCGACGACGTCATCTTTGGCGGCGACGAGCTCGATACGATGCTCGGCAGCACGGGCATCGACGACAATGATTCGATCGCTGGCGGGTATGGCGACGACACCCTGTTGGGCGGCACCGGCGACGATATCATCTTCGGCGGCGACGAGTTTGACACGATCGCCGGAGGTCTGGGGGGCGACGCGGGTGACGATTCTCTGCTGGGCGGCGTGGGAGCCGATACGGTCTTGGGCGGTTCCGGGAACGACATAATCTACGGCGGCGACGAGCTGGATACGGTTACCGGAGGTACAGCGAGCGACCCCGGTTCGGATTCGCTGGCCGGTGGCGCGGGCCATGACACGTTGTTGGGCGGCGGTGGCGACGACGTCATCTTCGGCGGAGCAGGAAATGACCTGCTGTCGGGTCACGGCGGCGTCGACATCCTGGAAGGCGGGAGCGGCACGGATCGGATCCTCGAAGTCCACGACGCCGACATGGTGCTGACGGCCACCACGTTGACGATCGGCGGGGCTGTCGAACGGACGTATGACATCGAGTTGGCGACACTGGGCGGCGGGCCCAGCGGGAATACGCTGGATGCGTCGGCCTTCCCCGGCGCGGTGATCCTGATCGGACTTGGCGGCGACGATCTGCTCGTGGGCGGACCGCAGAACGATCAGCTGCTGGGAGGCAGCGGCAACGACACCCTGCTCGGCGGCAGCGGCGACGACGTGCTGGATGGCGGCAGCGGCGACGATCGCATCGAGGGCGGAACTGGCAACGACACGTACGTCGAGCGGCCCGGAAGCACGGACGTACTGATCGACACCCAAGGGATCGACTCGTTGGATTTCAGCGGCGCGGATTTCGCGGTCGAGCTGGATCTGTCCCTGGCTGGCCCGCAGTTCGTCGACACCGCGGGTAACATCGTCGAGCTGGTTGGCAGTTTCGAGAACGTCTACGGCAGCAGTTTCGACGACAAGCTGTACGGCAGCGGAGAGCGGAATATCCTGTATGGCGGCGGCGGTATCGACTACCTGGATGGAGGCGACGCGGCGGACACGGTCCAGGGCAGCTTCCCTCAGCTGGTGTTCCTGGATTTTGACTCGGCCACCGACCGCGGCGAGAAGGTCTACACGATCGAAGAGCGCAATGCGATTCAGGCTCGGCTCGAACAAGACTACGCGGCGCCGTTCAGCGTGACGTTCACCCAAACGGCACCGCCGATCGGCAAGTACACGGCGATCCTTCTGAATGCCGGCTCCCTGGAAGAAAACGAGGCACTCGTCGCCGGCGAGGCCGCGGAACTCGACTGGCGCAATGCCAACGCCTCGTCCCGGGCGAACATCAATGTGAATGCGTTCCTGGGGCGTCGCGGCCAGCCGGCGGCCACGAGCGAGAACTATGTCGGCCTGACCTCCACGATCATCGCCCACGAATTGGCGCATCTGTTCGGACTGCGGCACAACGATTCGTTCGGCCCGTTGGGCATCAACCCCGTGACCGGGTTGCCGTTCGGCATGTTCGCGGGATTGCTCCAGCGCGGCAAGGTGACCGGCGAGATCAGCCTGGGTGTCACTGTGCCGGAGGCCGATCCGCTATTGCGCGCGTACGCACTGAAGAACGGACCCGTCATCCTGGGGCCGGCCGTTCATGCCGGGATCACGGATCCGGTCAACCATCCATCCCCAGCGGGGACGATTTTTGAGAGCGATGTGGCCATCGCGACATTCGTGGCGAATGCCGCGGGGCAGTTGAACGTCACGCCCTTGCCGGGGAATGCGCCGCGGATCGTGGCCGGTGCGCTGGACCCCGTCAATGCCGTCGTGATGCTGCAATGGGCCAGTCCTCCGAACGCCTCACGCATTCAGATCAACTACGAGTTCGACCCGCTCCGTCCCGGGTACCGCGGTCCGCTCGATGCGACGGAAACGCCCCAGCACATTATCGCATCACCCGCATCCATCCGGACCAGCCTGGCCAGCGCAGTGGGCGATACGTATTTCGGCGAACGCGAGCTCATCAAGCTGGCATTTGCCGACGCCAGCCGTTCGGTTTTCGAGAACGGCCTGCCCACAGGTACCGCCCCCGCTTCAGTCGGCGGAAGTGCCCGTTACATCGGCGTTCTGCCCGCCCTGGCGGTCCCGAATCTCTTACCCGCCGCGGCCCGCAATGCCGGCACGGAACTTCACGTCTGGGCCGCCAATGTCGTGGGCTCCATCCAGCGCACGGGCGGCGGGCTTGGTCCGAGCGAAAACGACGTCTACGCGTTTCAGGGTACGGCAGGCACGCTGCTGACCGTGGAAGTGCTGTCGGCCTCGCTGAGACAACGTTATCAGCCGATCGACTCGGTCGTACGCGTCTATGGGCAGGACGGCCTGCTGCTGGATTATTTCGGCCAGCCCGCGGTGAATGACGACGGCTTCGATAACCAGGATTCGCTGTTGATCGACGTCGTTCTGCCCACCGACGGCACGTACTTCATCGAGGTCGACACGTTCCACAACCCGGCGTTGCCAGACACGGACACCGGCGGGTACGAGTTATTCGTCTACACCTACGGATCGCCCACGACCGGGTTGCGGCAACGCGGCGCCGGCGACGTGCTGATCGGGGGCCCGGACAACGACGTGCTGATCGGCAGTGCCGGGGATGATCGGTTCGTCGGCAGTCTGGCGGAAGACGTTTTTCTGGGCGCCAGTCCGCATGATCTGGTCGCCGAGGGCGCCGCGCCACTGGTCGCGATTCTGTCCGGCACGCCGCAACCGCAGCTCGGGCTGCCTGTCGAGTTCCACAGTGTCGTGACCGATCTGTTCCCCGGTACGAACCTCACGTATGCCTGGACCGCGGACGGACCCACCGTTTCATTCCAAGGGGCCTTCGACTCGTTCACTTTCACGCCCTTGGAATCAGGCACGTATGTCATCACATTGACCGTCACGGACGAGCTGGGCGCATCGGGCACCGCCTCGGTGTCGTTCGATATAGAAGCAGTGAACCATCCCGCAGCGATCAGCGGCGACTCGACAGGCACCGTTACCGAGGACGATGCCGTCGACACGGTCTCCGGGACGCTGGATATCGCGGACAGCGATCCGGGGGAAGACCAGTTCC
>JBFWYF010000977.1:0-3167 GCA_050186685.1 Pirellulaceae bacterium | reverse complement strand
CCAGCGGACGTCGAAAAGAAGTTGACGGCGCGCGAAATCGACACGATTCGCCAGTGGATTGAAGCGGGAGCAAAGACCCTGCGAGACGAGCCGGCCGATGCCGACCCCAGCCGATATTTGACCGAAGAAGAGCGAAATTATTGGGCGTTCCAGCCCGTGCGTCGCCCCCGGGTGCCGGCCGTGGACGGACTGGCAGGTGCCCGCTCGCCGATCGACCATTTCATTGCGGGTCGGCTGGCAGCTGAGTCGCTAGCTTGGGGACAGGAAGCGTCTCCCGCGACCCTGGCCCGCCGGCTCTTTTTCGATTTGTGGGGATTGCCACCTGCGCCTGAAGATATCGCGGACTTTCTGGCCGACCGCCGGCCCGACGCGTATGAACATCTCGTCGATCGACTGCTAGCCGCCCCGCAGTACGGTGAGCGCTGGGGCCGGCACTGGCTCGATGCAGCCGGCTACGCCGACTCCGAGGGGTACCAGGACGAGGACGCCGTCCGGCCCGACGCCTGGAAGTACCGCGATTACGTCATCGAGGCCTGGAATGCCGACAAGCCGTACGACCGGTTTCTGGTCGAGCAACTCGCGGGGGACGAATTGGTGGGGCGCGAGCTGAAGAACCTGACGCCTGCGGAAGTGGAATGTCTGACCGCCACCGGCTTCTTGCGGATGGCACCGGACGGCACGGCTGCCAGCGGCACTGACCAGGATGTGGCGCGAAACGAAGTCATGGCGAAGACGATCGAAATCATGTCGACCTCCGTGATGGGGCTGACCGTCGGCTGTGCTCAGTGTCACAATCATCGGTACGATCCGATCTCTCAGGAAGACTATTACGCGCTCCGAGCGGTCTTCGAGCCGGCACTCGACTGGAAGAAGTGGCTGGCACCGCCCCAGCGCCGCCTGTCCCTCTATACCGACGCGGATCGCCAAGCGGCGCAGGAAGTCGAACACAAAGCGCGCGAGGTCGAAGCGGCTCGTGCGAAAAAGCAATCAGCGTACATCCAGGCGACGTTCGAGCGGGAGTTGGCCAAGCTGCCGACAGAGCTGCACGCGGAGATCCGTGCGGCGCGCGATACGGTCGAAAAAAGTCGCACGCCGGAGCAGAAGCGACTGTTGCAGCAACACCCTAGCGTCAACGTGTCGGCGGGCTCGCTGTACTTGTACGACCGCAAGGCTGCGGACGAACTGCAGCGGATGGCCGACGAAGCCAGCCGCATTCGGCAAACGAAGCCGCAGGAGCAGTTTGTGCGGGCCTTGTGGGAACCGGTCGAACAACGACCGCCGGCCACGTACTTCTTTGCGAGGGGCATGTTCGACCAGCCGAAGCAGGTCGTCAGACCTGCTCCGTTGCATATTCTGACGGCCGGCCACGAGGCCGCTTTTCCCGAGGATGACCCCGCCGTGCCCACCTCCGGCCGGCGGTTGGCGCTAGCCCGGTGGCTGGCCGACGGGCGCCACCCGCTCACGGCTCGCGTGATGGTGAATCGCGTCTGGATGCACCACTTCGGCCGAGGGTTGGTCGATACGCCCGGAGATTTCGGTTTTCTCGGAGGACGTCCCACCCATCCGGAATTGCTCGATTGGCTCGCGAGTGAGTTGGTCGACAGCGGTTGGAGCCTGAAGCGATTGCACCGGCTGATGTGCACCTCGCGCACCTACCGGCAGTCGTCGGTGCGCCGGCCCGAGTTGGACGCGGTCGATCCGGATAATCGTCTGTACGGGCGCATGTCGGTGCGGCGTGCGGAAGCGGAAGTGCTGCGCGACAGCCTGCTGGCGGTCAGCGGACGCCTGAACTTGAAGGCTGGGGGCCCGCCCGTGCCCGTCATGGCGGATCGCGTGGGGCAGTATGTGCTCGGGATTGAGAATCTGAATGCGGGACGTCCGGGAGAGGTTATTCCGATGAAGGGGGAGGATTTCCGGCGCAGCGTGTACGCCCAAGTGCGTCGGAGTCGACCGCTCAGCCTGCTCGAGCCGTTTGACTTGCCGCGCATGGAGCCCAATTGCACGCGCCGCTCGGCCTCCACCGTCGCGACTCAATCCTTGCTGTTGATGAACAACGAGTTCATGCTTGACGCAGCCGGCGCGCTAGCGGACCGTCTCGTCGTCCACGCGTCCGGCGACCTGCTCGAGCAAATCCGCTGGGCTTGGCGTTACGCCTACGGTGCTGATCCGGACGCGGTGGAGCTAGGGGCGGCCGCCCAGTTCGTGCTAGACCAAGTCGAATACCTGGCTGCCCATCCTCAGCCCGTCGTCGACGCGGCTGACAAGAAGGCCGCCGCAGGCCGTGTGTCGAAACCAGTCGCCGCGACAGCCGCCAATCCGCAGCGCGACGCGATGGTCAGTCTCTGTCACGCTCTTCTGAGTTCCAACCGCTTCCTGTACGTGGACTAAGCTCATGGAAACCCGCGCATCAAGCCGCCCCGAGGCACTGCTCGCCAGCCGCCGGCATTTCTTGGCCGCCCAATCGTGGAGTCTCGGCAGCCTCGCTCTGATGTGGCTGCTCGACCAGGAGGCGGCCCTCGCCAAGCCGGCTCGCCCAGAACTGGCCGCGCCCCGCTATACGCTTGAGCCGAAGCAGCCACCGCGGCCTGCGCGCGCCAAGGCCATGATTTCGTTGTGGATGCAAGGCGGGCCGAGCCAAGTGGACTTGTTCGACCCAAAGCCCATGCTGCAGAAGTATGACGGACAGCCGTTTCCCGGGGAGATCAAGTACGACAATGCCGCGCAGGCGAGCGCCAAGGTGCTGGGCTGCCCATGGAAATTTGCCCCCCATGGCGCGTGTGGTACGGAGATCTCGGAACTGCTCCCCCATACGGCGAGCATCGTCGATGAGATTTGCCTGATCCGCTCGATGCACACGGGCGTGAATAATCATGGTCAGGCCATTCGCGCGCTGAACACCGGCCGAATTCTGGACGGACAGCCGTCGCTGGGCAGCTGGCTGACGTACGGGCTCGGGACCGAGAGTCAAAACCTGCCCGCTTACGTGGCGCTGATCGATCCGGGCCAATTGCCGGTGCTCGGCGTCGAGAACTGGTCGAACGGCTGGCTGCCGTCGCTCTACCAGGGTACGGTGGTCCGCCCGACCGAGCCGCGTATTTTGAACCTGACGCCACCGCCGCAGGTGGCGGGCGCCGTCCAGCGGCGTTATCTGCAGTTTCTCGATCGGC
>JBFWYF010000976.1:0-3171 GCA_050186685.1 Pirellulaceae bacterium | reverse complement strand
GCAATTGTCCTGATTACACCTCTGAATGAACCGCTTCTGCGAAAGCCGTATGCGGGAAATCCGCACGTACGGTTTGATGAGGAGGAGGGCTCGGCCCACAACCGACCCTCCTTACTCTACCGTTTCCATTGTTTGCTGATGGCCGCAGAAGAGCGGGGAGTGGTGTTGCCATGCCAGACGTTCCTGGTCTGCGAAATCGGCGCGCTCGGCGTTTCCAATCCTCACCAGTTCTGAGAACATCATGAGCCACACTTTTCTGACCATCGTTCTGACTTGGGTAATGCTGCTCTCTTACTGCCTTGGCCAGCCGCACCTGCGCGCGGCCGAAGGCACGCGGTTGACCGACGCCGAAGTACGGGCCGGCTGGCGGCTGCTGTTCGATGGCACGACTACCGCCGGCTGGCGCAACTACAAGAAAAACACCATCGATCCAGGGTGGGTGGTCGAAGATGGTGCGCTCGTGCGCAAAGGTGACCGCGCTGGAGACATCATCACCGAAGGCCAGTTCGAGCACTTTGAGTTGCAGCTTCAATACCGGATTGCCGAAGGTGGCAACAGCGGCGTCATGTTCCACGTCACTGAAGATGCGGACGCGCCATGGCAGTCCGGTCCCGAGGTGCAGATTCTGGACAACGCTCGTGGTGGTGACCCGCAGAAATCGGGTTGGCTTTATCAGCTCTACCGGCCGCAAAAGCCCGAGTGGGCGGTCCGCTTCGAGCAGCAGGTCGGATTCACCAGCCCGGACGTGGACGACGCCACGCGGCCAGCCGGTCAATGGAACCAGCTATACCTGCGCGTGACGCCGGCGCAGAGCGAAGTCTGCATCAACGGCGTCAGCTATTACTACTTCGTCAAAGGAAGCAGCGATTGGCATACACGCGTCGCCAAGAGCAAGTTCGCCGGCTATCCGCAGTTTGGCAAGGCGGTCAAGGGGCACATTTGCCTGCAGGATCATGGCCAAACCGTCGGCTTCCGCAATATCAAGATCCGCGAACTGCCCGCCGACGGCGCCGTACCTGATCCCGTCGACGGCACATTATCCCTGAAGGCGGAGGTAGCGTTTCCCAAGGTCGAGTGGGAAGGCTGGCGGCCGGTGGATGAGAACGGCAGGTTGAACCCGCCGCTGCGTCCAATCCAGGTGACCCATGCCGGCGACGGCACCAATCGCGTGTTTGTGATCGACCAGAGCGGCATGATCCACGTGCTGGCCAACGATCCGTCCACGGATCGTGCGAAGCTGTTCCTCGATCTCCGCCCGCGGGCGCACCAGTTCCGAGTGGACGATGAGGAAGGGTTGTTGGGTTTCGCCTTTCATCCAGGATACAAGAAGAACGGTCAGTGCTTCGTCTACTACAGCCGTGCGCACGAACCGCGAATGGTTTACCTGTCGCGATTTCGCGTCTCTCCGGGAGATCCCGACAGCGTGGACCCGGAGAGCGAGGAGGTGTTGCTGAAATTCAAGCAGCCTTTTGCCAACCACAACGGCGGACCCATGGCGTTCGGCCCCGACGGTTACCTGTATCTTGCCCTGGGCGATGGTGGCGGACGGAACGACCCGTTGCGGGCCGGCCAGTCGCGGAATTCGCTGCTGGGCGCGGTGCTGCGGATTGACGTCGATCGCGCGGACGACGGCCGAAAATACGCGATACCGGCGGACAATCCGTTCGTGGGCCAGCCGGGCATTCCTGGCGAGATCTATGCCTATGGCATCCGCAACCCGTGGCGGATTTCCTTCGACCGCCAGACCGGCCACCTGTGGCTGGCCGACGTGGGGCAGGACCTGTGGGAGGAAATCGACATCATTCAGAAGGGTGGCAATTACGGCTGGAGCATCCGGGAAGGTTCCGCTGTATTCGGGAATGCCGAGGGCGCCGAGCAGGTAGAAACGATTGACCCTGTCTGGGAGTACGACCACCGCGTAGGCAAATCAATCACGGGCGGGTACGTGTACCGCGGTTCGCGACTTCCGGAACTGCAAGGACACTATCTCTACGGTGACTATGTCGCGGGCAAACTCTGGGCACTGCAATACGACGAATCGCAGAGAAAAGTCGTACGCAACATGTCCATTCCTTGGAATGGCCTGGTCGTACTGGCCTTTGGTGAGGACGAAGCCGGCGAGCCGTTTATCACCACGATCTCGCAGAAAGGGGAAGGAATCTACCGACTCGTGGGGGCCAACTGATCGAGCAAGACGCCTGGAGCGGCTTCCCGTGTTGTCCGGGAAGGACTAAGCTGTCGTGACGGTGGGGTTCGGCTGTCAATCACGTCGTGTACGGCGGATATGACTCATAGCACCGACAATTCGCCGGCATCGAGCGATCCCGTGTGGCGAGGGTACGATGTACTTTCCCTCTCGCAGGAATTAGCAGTAGACCGGCTGAGCGATCGGTTTGAAGGCGAGTTGCGGGAAGGAAGACACCCTCGCATTGAGGAGTACCTGGTCCAACTGCCCGTCTCGGTGAGGGCATTTGGCTTTCAACAGCTGCTGGCAGTGGAACTTGAACTGACCAGCGCGGCGGGCCGCAGGTTAGACGCAAGTGACTTACGCTGTCGATTCCCCGAGTACGTAGCCGTCGTGGACCTCGAACTACAACGGGCCTCAACGGCGCGTTCGCCAGCAAACTCGCAACACTCGACCGATGTCACGTACCAGCATGGCCCCGCCGCTTCGGCGCCTGCCTCCCCTAACGCCATTGCACCCCCTGCGGCGCGCGATTTCCAGGACATCAGGGGCGACTGCGAGCGAGCGCTTCCGGCGACGATTGGACGGTACCGGATACTTCGCGTCGTGGGTGAAGGCAGTTTTGGTCGTGTGTATCTGGCCGAGGACTCTCAGTTGGGCCGGCAAGTCGCGCTGAAGGTACCCCGTCGCGGATTGTTCGAGGGCGGCGCGACCATGGACCTGTTTCTGCGCGAGGCCCGCACTGCCGCGCAACTGCATCATCCGGGTATCGTCACCCTGCATGACGTCGGGCAAGACGGCGACATCGTGTTCATCGTCCAGGAATATCTGGCCGGCAAGAACCTTGTCGCCCATGTCCAAGCGACGAGCATGACCGTCGCGCAGCGAGTGGAGCTCATGGCCAACGTTGCCGATGCTGTCGCGTATGCGCACCAGAAGAATTTCGTGCATCGAGACCTGAAGCCCGCGAATATCTTGCTAGGTGA
>JBFWYF010000975.1:0-3173 GCA_050186685.1 Pirellulaceae bacterium | reverse complement strand
AGCGAGGCCATTTTTTCATGGTCGCGGACGGCATGGGAGCGCATGCCGCGGGGGAGTTGGCCAGCGGTTTAGCGGTGGAGGGGGTCCCCCATCTGTACCACAAGTACAGTGACATGTCGCCTCCGGAGGCCCTGCAGAAGGCGATCCAGGAAACGAACTCGAAAGTTCACCGCAAAGGGCAGGAAAACGCCGATTTCCGCAACATGGGCACGACGGCGAGCATGATGTTGCTGTTGCCGCAGGGAGCCATCGTGGCTCACATCGGCGACAGCCGCGTGTATCGCTTGCGCGAGGGAAATATTGAGCAACTCACCTTCGATCACAGTCTGCTCTGGGAACTGCGGGCGGCCGGCCAATTTTCCGAGGATGCCGAACTGGCTCAGGCGATTCCCAAGAACGTCATCACGCGTTCGCTAGGGCCGAATTCCTCGGTGCATGCCGACATCGAAGGTCCCTTGCCCGTGCGCGTCGGCGATACCTACCTGCTATGCAGCGACGGATTGACGGGGCGGATCGAAGACGACGAACTGGCTTCGCTCCTTACGAATCTTCCCCTGGAGGAGGCCGGTCAGATGTTGCTCGACCTGGCCAACCTGCGAGGCGGACCGGACAACATCACCGTTGTGCTGGTCAAGGTTGTCGACGAGGATCTGGCGACGCCACGGGAGGTAGCAGAGCCGATCAAGATTGGCTATTCGCGTCCTAAGGAAATCCATCCGGCGATCTGGGCGTGTACGGCAGCATGCACGCTGGGGGCGTTTGTGTTGATGCTGACGCACAACGACACCCTGGCGGCGGTGGCGGTGGTGGGTGCGGTCATTGCCTTACTGGTCGGGTTCATATCACGGTCTCGCAGCCACCAGCCAGGGGAGGCGTTGGTGAATGGCCGCCGGCTAGGCAAGGGGCCGTATGCCAAGGCGGCGTCGCCGCCGTGCAAGGCCATGGCGGATCGGTTGACGGCCATCGCGACCGAACTGCGACGATCTTCGGCCGCGGCCAATTCGCGACTGGATTGGTCGGGATTTGACAAACACGTCGAGGCGGCGCGCGAATCGCTCGAACACGGCCAGCCGGTGGGAGCGATTTCGGCTTATGCCCATGCGTTTCGCGCCATCATGCAATCGATTCGCGACAACCAGAACGGTCACAGCAGCGACTCGGTGCTCGATTTGTAATGCCTGGGGTGGCGACCGCGGCGCTGGGCGGTTGCCGATTAATGTGAGGAGGTGTCTCATGCATCGTCTGCATCGTCGTGACGTCTTGAAGAGTGCGGTGGCCGGAGGCGTGTTGCTCGGCTGCTCCGAACCCTGGGGTGGTCCTTCGCGAGCCGCCGCCGCGCCCGGTCCGAACACCGAAGTGCGCCTGGCGTTGATCGGACTCGGTGGAATCGACATTCCCGATAGCGTGGGGGGCCGAGGCCGTCAGCTGCTGGCTCAGCTCCGCAAAATCTCCGGCGCCCGCGTGGTGGCGCTGTGCGACGTCGACGAGGCGGTGCTGGGGCACGGCGTTGAGCTGCTCCGGAAGCAGGGGCAGGAGGTCGCACGCTACGGGGACATGCGCCATGCGTTTGATGATCCGAATATCGATGCGGTGGTCATCGCGACTCCTAACCATTGGCATGCGCTGGCGACGATTTGGGCCTGCCAGGCCGGTAAGGACGTGTACGTCGAAAAGCCTTTCTCGTACAACATCTGGGAGGGTCGGCAAATGGTGGCCGCCGCGCGGAAGTTCGACCGGATGGTGCAGGTGGGTACCCAGCGGCGTTCGAGCCAGAACCTCGCCGATGCGATCGAGCGCCTGCGGGCGGGTGAGCTAGGCTCCATTCGCAGTGCCCATGCACTGGTGTACCGGGTTCGCAGTGGCATCGGTCGCGTGGATGGGCCGACAGCCGTGCCGAAAACACTGGATTTCAACACCTGGTCCGGCCCTGCGCCCGTGGAACCCATTCACCGCAAACACTTGCATTATCACTGGCACTGGTTCTGGTCGACCGGCAATGGCGAAATCGGCAACAATGGGCCGCATACGATCGACGTCGCCCGCTGGGCGCTGGGACAGCAGCACCTGCCGCCACGGGCGATCAGCATCGGCGGCCGGTTCGGAGCGGAAGACAACGCGGAAACGGCGAACACCCAGATCGCGTTCTTTGATTACCAACCCGCTCCCTTGATCTGCGAAGTGCGCAATCTGCGGCGGCCGGGACAGGATATCGGCAAGTTTCGTGGAGCACGGGGTGGTGTGGTCATCCAGTGCGAAGGCGGCTACTACGCCGGCGACGCGGATGGCGGCGCGTTTTACGATCGCGACGGTAAGAAGATCAAGGACATCCGCCGGACCCAGCCCGAACAAGAACAGGATCACCTGGCAAACTTCATCGCGTGTGTCCAAAGCCGCAAACGGGAGCAGCTGAACGCCGAGGCCGAGGTGGGGCACGTCTCGGCCGCTTGCTGCCACATGGCGAATATCTCGTACCGACTCGGAAAGACCCACGCGTCGACGACGGTCGCGGGGCACTCCGAGCTGACAGGCGCCTGGCAGCGATGTGCGGACTACCTGGTGGCCAACGGCGTCGACTTGAAGCAGACGCCGGCCTCACTGGGACCCTGGGTCGACTGGAACGACGAACAACAGCAGTTCGTCGGAGATACGGGTGAGGCCGCGAATCGGCTCTCCCAACGCGAATACCGCCAGCCGTTCGAGGTGCCGCGGTTCGTCTGAACTCCAGGCGGCGATGGACGGGCAGCGAGGCGGGCAGGAGCGGAGACGCCGGGGAAACATCTTCGCCGTGCTTCCTCTCTCCCGGGGGAGAGCGGGGATGCGTGGATTCCTCGGGGATCCTACGAGGCAGCCTGCTCGCCTGGCTGCTGTTGCTGATCGTCCATCTCCTGGATGTAGCGGCGCAGCCGCTCGTTCTCGTCGGAGACGTCCTTCAGACGCAGCATGTTCTCAACGCGCTTCAGCAGTTCGAGCTTGTTGATCGGCTTCGACAGAAAGTCGTCGGTGCCGGATGCCACGGCACGCTCGATGTCACCCAGCTCATTCAGCGCCGTAACCATCAGGACCAGGATCCGTCGTGTCGCCACATCGTCCTTGATCGTCCGGCAGACCTCGAAGCCGTTCAATTTCGGCATCATGACGTCGAGCAGGATCAGATCGGGGCGAAATGACGACAC
>JBFWYF010000974.1:0-3182 GCA_050186685.1 Pirellulaceae bacterium | reverse complement strand
CCGGAAAATTTTGGAACGCGGCGTCATTCGGGCGATCTCCCGCTGCTCGCCGCCGCGCACGGCGCGACGGTACACGCTAGGTATAGCGGTTTCGTCGCCGTTGTGCCACAAGCGGCCCGTGCCGCGCAATCCTGTTCGAACCATCGTTGCATCCCGGTCACTGTCGGTTGTCGTGCCTTTCCACTGCTGTCTCGCGTGCGAGCGCCGCGACGACGCGTTCCGCCAGACCGCGCAGGACGGCAAGGTCGATACCGGCTGTCGGCACAGCGTCTGTCACCGCCCTTCCCCGCCATATGACGTTGCCGGCTCCCGATTCAAGTTCGGCCACCAGTTCGTGGCGGGCGGGGTGTGGCGGTGGCGGCTTGCCGTCGAGGGGAATCTGGATGGAGAGGCCGAGGTCGGTTTCGCTTGAGGAACCGCCCCGCCCGACCAGTCCCACTTTCGGGCTGGCGCGGGATTCCACCATGCGCGGACGTTCGAACCGCAGGAACAAAACATGCGGCGCGGTGGCTTCCGGACGGATACCGTGGCGGGTCAGTACGTCATTGGCGAGCGCCGCGATCCGTAGCGCCGTGTTTTCGTCCTCCTGACGGACGCGAACCGCGACGGCCTGCACACCCAACGCGGAGCGTGTGGCAGCGGCGCGAGGCGGCGCCTCGGTCTCGCCATGGCTGCCAAATGGCCAGAACGACACGCCCGTGCCAGAACAGCCAGGCACCAAGGCCAGGAATGTCAGCGCCAGCGCGGTGACACCCGTCTGCCGGAGCACGGATGGCAGCGATGCGGTGCGCTCAACGGGCCGGTAAGCAGTCATGACGAAAGGATCATGTCCAATTATGGCCATGCCAAGGCCGCTCCTGCGTCGGGGTCGGAGAGACGGGGAAGACCTCCCCATGCTCGCGTCGGTCTCATGCAATCCGTGTTTCCATGATTTCGGCAGGGAAACATCACGAAAGCGCGACGGGCGAAGCCACGGGACCGTGCCGTGCGCCGTAGCGGTGAATTCTCGGCGGCTGATCCTGGCCGCATGATGGCGGACCAAGCAAAGACCGATCAGGATCAATCTTAACAATGACTTAACTTTCTATCTATTTCATTGGGATAACCTCGGCGGATAAAGAGCATTTCCAATGATAGACGTATTGTACGCATGCATTACCGAGCAGCACGATTGGCGTTTGGTCGTGCTTGCGGCGATTATCTGTGCACTTGCGTCCTGTACGGTTTTCATCGTCCTCTCGCGTGTCACAGTGGTGAACTCGGGAATCTGGTCCAATGCCCGATGGATCGCAGCCGCGGCCTTCGTTGCCGGCAGCGGAATCTGGGCGACCCACTTCGTCGCCATGCTGGCGTTTCGCCCTGGCGTTCCCGTCGCCTACGATATCGTCCTTACTGTCCTTTCCGTCGCGATTGCGATCGCGGTTTCCGGCCTTGGTCTCTTTATCGCCGTATCCACGGGTTGGTACCTGTTCGGCGGCGGAATCGTGGGAACGGCCGTCGCGTCGATGCACTACACCGGCATGATGGCGCTGCGTGTTCCTGCAAGTCTGAACTGGGATCCGCCCTATGTCGTGGCCTCCGTCGTTTTCGGTGTCGTCTTCGCGGCGGTGGCCGTTGTCGTCGCCTTGCGTTCGCCCTCCCTCAAATCGTATTTGGCCGGCGGCAGCGTGCTGGCGCTGGCCATCGCCGGTCTCCATTTCCTCGGGATGTCGGCGCTGCGCGTCGTGCCCGACCCACTGGTCAATATGACGGGCGAGGTCATGGCCCCGGACCTCCTGGCCGTGGTGGTGGCGGCGGTCGTCATGCTCATCATCACCGTCGGACTGGCGGGGTCGAACCTGGACTTACGGTTGACCCAGCGCGCAGAGGACGAGGCGAAGCGGCTGCGCCGTTACGTGGTCGAGCTCGAAGACACGAAACGTGCGCTCGAAGCCCGGACGGCCGAAGTGACGGCGGCCCTGGAAACAGTGAAAGCCAGCAGCCAGGTGAAATCGCGGTTCCTGGCGGCGATGAATCATGAATTGCGCACGCCCCTAAACGCTATCATCGGATTTGCGGAGGTGCAGTCGAGAGAACTGCACGGCCCCGCGGGAGATCCGCGCTATGTGGAATATGCCAATCACATTTGTGAAAGCGGCCATCATTTGCTGAATGTGATCAACGACATTCTGGATTACGCAAACCTGCTTTCGGACGGTATCGGGCTTTGCCGGGAACCGGTAAGCCCGGCCAAGCTGGTTTCGGACTCAGTCAATTCCATGCGGGCCGAGGCCGAACGGAACGGCATTCGCTTGGTCGAGAACCCCACACCGGATGTGCCGGCCATGGGTCTCGATCCGTTCCGCATGCGCCAGGTGTTGCGCAGCCTGCTGTCCAATGCCGTCAAGTTCACACCTTCGGGCGGCCAGGTCACGGTGAGTGTCCGCCCGGTTTCCGAAGGCTGCATGATCGTGGTCGAGGACACGGGGATCGGTATCGCGCCTGAGGACATGCCCAAGGCGCTGGCGGTGTTCGGGCAGGTCGACTGCGATCTGAGCCGGAAATATGAAGGTTGCGGATTGGGGCTGCCGCTGGCGAAACTGCTCGTCGAACGCCACGGCGGCACTTTTGCCATCGAGAGCGAGGTCGGCAAGGGCACCAGAATTACAATCACCCTGCCGGTCGCCCCTGCTGCGGAACATCCTTCGATCGCTGCCTGAGGTGCCGAGTTTCCAATAATCATGTCCTTTGTGCTGTGCTGGGCTCCGGGTCAAGGCGGTGGACGTTCCCGATCGTCCGATTTCAGAGCGTAACTTCCCGCGATCCCGGCTTTAGGAGGACGTATCAGCGTTAGGGAGAGATTAAGGCGTGCGTGCTACTTGAAAGTTGTGAGGCTGCGCCCTTGTGTCGAGAGCCTCGAAACGGTAATTGTTTGCACCGATTGGTTAGAAGAATCATCGGGTTGCCGGCTGAGTACGGCACATCGAGGGGGAACGAATGCCGCTTCATATTGCCCTGGCCGTTGCGCCCGGGGCACCGCCCAGCCCATCGGCGTTGGCGACGCGTCTATGCGATATCTGGCGGGATCGGGGGCACCGGATTTCCGTGACTTCCGACCGGTTTGTGGACGCGGATTTCGCCCTGCTCCATATCGACACGACGGTGGTAAAGCCGGAGCTGGTCCCGGAGACTCCTCCCGAGAC
>JBFWYF010000973.1:0-3184 GCA_050186685.1 Pirellulaceae bacterium | reverse complement strand
TCGCATCAAATTATGCGAAGGCCGGCACGGTTACCAGCTGGCTTCCCGGCGCGGTGCGTTTTTTACAAACGCCCGGCAACCGTGACGGGTCCGAACAGCTTATCGGCGAGCTGGTCGATGGCGTGCGTCTTGCCGAGTGCTTTGCGGAGCTCGGACGTCTGGAATCGCTCCGGACTGACGAACAGAGTGGCCTCGTTGGGCAAGCGATGCCAGGCTGCGATATCCTGCAGTAATTGGCGCTCGTCGCGGCTTAACCCATGCGCGCGGGCGAGCTCGTGAAACAAGCGACGCGGGCTTCGGTACGTCCGGTAGTGCCGGGAATGGTAGCGCTCGGCTAGCAGCCAGATGAGCCCGACCACCGCAATACCTCCGCCGAAGACGAGCAGGATCGTGGTCCACTGGGTGGCGCTCAGCCCGTTCGCCCCAGGTTGAAAGCGGCTGCCCATGCCTTGCAGTCGGCTCAAGCCATCCCCCAGCAATCCGGCCATTGGCAACAGGTTTGCAGGCCATGTCATGGCACCACCTCGTTTGTTCCCAAGGGAAGAATCGGATGCTCGTGCGGCAGATAGGGCCTCGCGCTCTGCTCCAGAATCGGTTCCGTCCAGCGGGCCAGCGACTGAGCGGCGGCCTCCTGGACGGACACGCTGCGATCCATCAGCAGGTTTTCGAGAGTCTGGTGGGCCACGCTCGAGCCGGCCTGCAACAGAGCGCGGGCGGCATCCGCGCGGACGAAATGATCGTCGTCCGCGGCAAGTTCCACGATATGCTTTTCCACGTCTCGCACCGCGCGCATGGCGACCGCGACGGCGATACCCCGTAGCCGGCGGGCACGAACGGGTGACACCAGTTCCTGGATTAAATGTTCGATCGCCCAGGGATCGATACGTTTCACCAGGCTGCCCGTGCTGCGGCGAACTTCCGGGTCGAGCACCTCGAATACGCCCAGATACCTTTGGAAATTGAATTCCGTCAACGTCGCACGTACGGCCGCCCGCACGACTTCGTGAGGGCTGTCGATCAACTCGACGAGCCGGGGCAGGATGTTCGGGATGCCTCGCTCGCGGACCTGTTGCACGGCGAGCGACTGAACCTCAGGATCCGGGTCCTCGAGGGCGGCCAGGACGAGATGATTGGCGTCGTCCCCCTTGAACTCGACTAGCCCGGCACACGCCGTTCGCCGTACCCGTGTCTGACCGCGCGCCATGGCGGCTTTCAGCAGTTCGAATACGCGCAGCCGGTTGAGGCTGGTCGCCAGCACAAACGAGACGAGGCCACACTGTTCGTCTTCATCCAGGTCCTGCAGCAGTTGTACGTCGTCCCGCAGAAAGGCCAGATTGTCGATGCGGCGGACATTCGCCCTGGCTGCCGTGGACATCGGCGCGCTGAACTTGGCGCACAGCGCCCGGACAAACGTAATGTCGCGCCGATGAGCCACGACGGACGCGATTCCCGGAGGCGGCTGAGGATCGTCCAGGAAGTGGAAGATCAGCCGCAGCACGCCGGGACGGGCGCTCGTCGATAGCAAGTGAATCAATGTCGATTGCACTCGGCCGTACGTCTGCAGAAGCGCCTGGCGCAGTACGGTGTCGTCGGAACGAGCGAGCAGCAGGTAGGCTTCGACCAGTTCGGGGCGGCTATGCTGTTCGTAGTGCTGGATCGTCGGTTCCAGCGTCCCGGCGACGAACTGCCGCACGAGCGCCGGATCGCGGCGAAGGCGGTAATCGCGCGGCGCACTCCACTCCTCATACAGTATCGCACACAGATGCAGGGTGGCGCGGGCTGCCAGCTCCGCGTGCGTATTGCCTTTGTCCTCGGCCGCGGACACCAGTGTGGGGATCAGGTCATACTCCCGCAGCGAGACGACCGCCTGGCACGCGTTGCGATGCAGATCGAAGTCCGTTGAGAGGATAGCTGCCCGGAGCGCGCCTTCCATCCACGTGGGGCGCTCGGCAATCACGGATTTCCACGCGTCGGACAGCCGGTCCCACCGCCGGACCAACTCGCGATGTCCCGCCGCGCTGCGCCGCTCCAGCAGGGCGCGAAACGACGCGTCTTGAATCGCCGGGCAGGGCGAGTCGAGCCCGCTCACCAGCACATCGAGTGCGGATTCATTGCGAGTGGCTTTCAGGATCTCGAATGTTTGTTCCAGGCGGCGAGGCATGCGAGTCGAACTCCTCGGCAAGGGGGGACTGGCGGGGGCGGGCTGGGGAGGGAGAACTCGCCTCGGGCAAATCATCTCGCCACCGGTAACTCGCAACTTCACGCCGGGCCAGTGGTTGCCGCGATGTCTCCTCAACTGCCGCTGCCAGCGCCATCGGCATTTGGCATCATCCAGTTTCGTGGAATGCCCGCGATTGTGTTCATCCGAAGGGCGCGGGGACTGTCCGCCTCCTGTAACCGTCATAAACCGATCTCAAGAGACGGGCGCATGACAATCCTACGTCGCAAACAGGGGGGGCCGCCGCTTGATTTCCCGGACGGCGGGGGACAAACTACGACCAGTATCGCAAGTAGGGTCGCTGACGGCCCGTGCCCCCCCTGCAAGGGACGATTGCATGATGACCACGATGACGGCGAAACAAGCCCTGGACCGCGAGTTCCTCGAAATGCGCAGCAAAGTGCTGGAATTGGCCGCCTCTTTCGACCGCCTGGAGCAGCGCGAAGGCGATGTGGCGTCCGATCCGCGCCTGCTGCGCCTCAAAGAGGCCCTGGGAGTGCTGTTGGCCCCGGAGGAAGACCGCGCCGAGCAAGTGCAGCTGATCTTCTCGCGTTCCTACGACCCGACGTGGCGCGAGAAGTTCGGGCTTGTCGGCAGCCGCAAAGCCAAATAGCCGCTGTGGCGCCGGCCGCCCGGGGCTCGGCCGACAAGGGCCTGTCGCTTTCCGCTTTACTGACCAGGTAGTAACCGCATGTACTACATCGACCCGCACATTCATATGGTGTCCCGTGTCACGGACGACTACGAGACGCTCGCCAAAATGGGTTGTGTCGCGATGAGCGAGCCCGCCTTCTGGGCTGGCTTCGATCGCGGCAGCGTCGACAGCTTCCGGGACTATTTCCGGCAGCTTACCGAGATCGAGCCGAAACGCGCCAGCCAGTATGGCATCCAGCATTTCACGTGGCTGTGCATCAACGCCAAGGAAGCGGAAAATGTCGCCCTCTCGCGCGAAGTGATCGCGATGAT
>JBFWYF010000972.1:0-3188 GCA_050186685.1 Pirellulaceae bacterium | reverse complement strand
GCCGTCGCCAACGACGACGGCACCTCGGGCGAACTGCGGCTCGGCGCCGGCACCACGGCGCTGATCGGCATCCTGCCGGACATCCTGATGCGGACCGTGACGCGGTTCCCGCAGATCAGCGTGTTCATCAAGCCGGGTTATTCGGTCGAACTGCACCGGGCGGTGGAGAGCGGGGAACTCGACGCGGCGATCGTGCTCGAGGCCCCTTTTGCGCTGCACAAAACCTGCGGCTGGGAGCTGCTGCGCGAGGAGCCACTGATCGTGCTGGCGCCCGATAGCATGGCCGGCTGCGATCCGCACGAGCTGCTCGCGACGCAGCCACTGATCCGCTACGACCGTAACCAGTGGGGCGGCCACCAGGTCGATGAATACCTGCGAATGGCCCGCATCAAGCCGCGCGAGCGTTGCGAACTCAATGCGCTCAATGCGATCGCGGTGATGGTCGATCGGGGACTCGGCGTCTCGCTGGTGCCGGACTGGGCGCGGCCGTGGCCCGAGGGATTGCGCCTCGTGCGGATTCCGCTGCCGCGCGCGATCGGACCGCGCCGCATCGGCGTGGTCTGGTCGCGCTCGACCATCCGCATCCGGCTCGTTACGGCCTTTGTCGAGGACGCGCTGGCGGCGGCCGCGGCCACGTCGGCAATCACAAGCAAGAAAAAGTAGTGTCTGAATATACCCGCGAGTGATTTTGTTTCAGGCGGTCTGCGCACAGACTGTGGGGAAAATGGGCGAACCGCATTTGTGACCTGAACTACACAGGCGGCGACGGACGTTATTCGATGTCGGTTGTCCTCATTCCTCTTGACTCATAACGGGACCTTTCAAATGCGCACCAACAGAGACGTGACACCTGTCCATACGACGCTTGCGGCAGCCTGCAGCGCCGTGCTGCTTTCGGCAGCGGCCCTGCCGGCCCGGGCCCAGGATGGCGACTCCGAACAACTGACAGAGGTGATCGTCACAGGTACCCGGGTCGAGAAGGCGGTGGACAGGATCCCCGGCGCCATCACGGTCATCGGCAAGGAAGAGCTTGCGCACACAGCAGCGTTGACGACGGACGCCACGTCCGTGCTGGCGCGCACCATTCCGGGCTATGCGGAATCGTCGCAGGCAATGAGCAACACGGGCGAGAACCTGCGCGGTCGCATTGCGCTGCGCCTGTTCGACGGCGTCCCGCAGGGATCGCCGCTGCGCGAAGGTACCCGCAACGCGACCTTCACCGACATGGGCGTGATCTCGCGCATTGAGGTCATCAATGGACCGTCTGCTTCGGAGGGTATCGGCGCCACCGGCGGCATCATCAACTACATTTCAGAGTCGCCGACCGATGTCGGCACCCACGTGCGCCTGACGACCCGCTACGGCTCGCAGTTCGAGAACGACAGCGAAGGATGGAGGATCGGATTCAACGTCGCGCACAAGAACGAATCGTTCGACGCGCTGCTGGCGGCAGCCTACATCGATCGCGGCATGACGTATGACGGCCATGGCCGGCGCATCGGCCTGAACACCAGCGGTTCGGTGGCCGATTCCGAGGCCGAGAACTTCTTCCTGAAGGTCGGCACGGATTTCGGTCCGGATAACAACCAGCGGCTCCAGGCCTCCGTCAGCAAGTTCAACATCACCGGCAAGGGCAATTACATCCTGGTGGATGGCGACCGCAATTCCGATCCGCCGGAGACCAACACGTCGGAGCGTGGACAGCCGCTGGGCTCGAAGACCGAGTTCAATGATTTCGTGCAACAGACCCTGAATTACACGCATTCCAATTTCTTCGGCGGCACGCTTGTGCTGAATGCTTACCACGCCGACCAGGACATGCGTTTCGTGGCCGAAAACGGCAGCGACCGGCAGGACCCGCTGATCGACGACCGCTTCACGTTTGATGAGGACGGATTTGTCGAGGAGCCGTTCCCCCTGATCGATCAGTCGGAAATCCACTCCCGCAAGAAGGGCCTGCGCACGTCCTGGACACGCCCTGAAGCCTTCTCGCTCGAGGGGCTGGAAGTACAGGTTGGCCTCGATGTCGTCGAGGACGTGGCGCAGCAGAAGCTCGCGCTGACCAACCGGGTTTGGGTGCCGCCGATGCAATACACGAGCGTTGCACCGTTTCTGCAGGCCTCGTACGACATCGGGCGATTCACCGTTACGGCTGGCGTACGCAGGGAGGACGGCGAACTTAAGGTGGACGACTACACCACCGTCTGGTTCAGGGACCGCAGGCCGATCGAGGGTGGCACGCTGAGCTACAAGGAGACCCTGCCCAATGTCGGCGCCATCGTCAGGCTGCCCGCCGGATTCTCCGTGTTCGCGGCGTATGGCAAGGGATTTACGCTGCCGAACGTTGGCATACCGCTGCGCAACCAGCAGTGCAGCAACGACACGTCCGAGACGGGAATCCCGTTCGGTGGGACGCAACCTGACGGCTGCCCGAACGATCCCCTGCAGTCGGTGGAAGACATTCTCGACTTGCAGGCAGTCATCGCGGACAACACGGAGTTTGGCTTCAATTGGCGCGGTTCGCGCGGCAGCTTTGGCGGCTCCTATTACATGTCGGACTCGGACTTCGGGTCGACCCTGCGCGTCGATCCGGCGACGCAGGACCTGGCCCTGTTCCGCAGGCCGGTCGAGATCGAGGGATATGAGTTCACCGGCGAGTTTATCGCCACCGACAGCCTGCGATTCACCGGCCTGTACTCGCACACTGAAGGCAAGACCAGCGCCAGCAACTGCGTCATCGGCGCGGCGAGTTGCCCATTGAACCGCGAGATGGGTGTTCTTGACATCGGCCCGGACAAGCTCGGCCTATCCGTGAACTGGCGGTTTTCGGATAAGGGCGAGGTCACGCTGGGTTCGACGACCCTGTTTGACCGCGACCTGAATGAGGGGAACTCCCTTGAAGAGCACACCGAGGGCTACACGCTTTTCGACCTCAGCGTGAACCACGACGTCGGTAAGGGCAGGATGACACTCGGTGTGGAAAACCTGACGGACAAGTTCTACATCCTGAGCTGGTCACAGGTGGTCGGCTTCCGCAATTTCTGGGCGGGTCGCGGCCGCGTCACTTCGCTCACGTACACGATGGACTTTTAGCAACGGAAGCAACACGATCCGTGGGACCACCGCCGGCGCCAGGATGATGGGCAGCAACGGCATTGTGGATGTCCGCTCATGTTGGAGATGCTGAA
>JBFWYF010000971.1:0-3188 GCA_050186685.1 Pirellulaceae bacterium | reverse complement strand
GGTGTCACGTCTCTGGCTATTCCGCTTGTCCTGGCGCTGGCCATTCACTGGTGGCCCCACACGCCGTTGGGGCGGCGCATTCTGAATCCGCCCCCCGAGAATCCCGACGACGTGCTCCCGGATACGTCGGAATATCGACGACTCAAATCGATGATCGGCCAGCGGGGCAAAGCAACATGTGACATGTTGCCGAGCGGTACCGTGCGGATCGATCACCGGCTGTATGAAGCCGTCTCGTTGGGGATGCCGATCGACGCGGGAGATCGGGTCGAAGTCGTGGAAGTGCGCATGAATCGGCTGGTCGTGCGTCCTTGTACCGAGGCCGAGCCGGCACAGCACGCCGAGGTGCGGGCGGATGAGGATCTCTTGTCGCGCCCTTTCGATTCGCTGGGGCTGGAAGATCCGCTGGCGGAATGACTTACTTGACAACCGGAAGAGGGACCGTTACAGGACTTACTTCTCGGAGGCCGAAGTAAAGGTCGCGCGACGATTCGTCTGCCCGGATTCGGCAGGCGTTCCCCGTGGCGAGGCTGTCGTCGGCACTCTGGTCCCGACGAATTCAGCACAAGGATTGATGCATGCTCCTGTCGCAGGTCGAGCGGCTGTCGACGACTCACATTCTCTACATTGTCGGCGGCGTGATGGTGTTAGTCGCGCTGCTCGTCGTGTTTGCCGTCTTCGCCAGCTACTTCAAGTGGTGGATTCAGTCGGTATTGACCGGCGCCGGCATCACGATCTGGGATCTGCTGGGCATGACGTTTCGCAAGGTAAGGGCCGACGTGATTGTCCGCACGAAGATCATGGCGGTCACCGCGGGGCTCGAACGGCAGGACATTTCCACGAAAGCGTTGGAAGCCCATTACCTGGCGGGGGGCCACGTCGATCTGGTCATTCGGTCGCTGGTCGCGGCCAGCAAGGCGAAGACAATTGAGCTGACGTTTCGGGAAGCGACGGCCATCGACCTGGCCGGCCGCAACGTGCTGGAAGCGGTCCAGACAAGCGTGTATCCGAAAGTCATCGATTGTCCTCCGCCCGGTCCCAGCAATCCCAAGCTGTCGGCGGTAGCGCGTGACGGCATCGAACTGAAGGTCCGAGCCCGTGTGACGGTGCGTGCGAATCTCCAGCGGCTGATCGGCGGTGCCACGGAGGAAACCATCATCGCCCGCGTCGGTGAGGGCATCGTCAGTGCGATTGGCTCGGCGGAGAACCATAAAGCAGTGCTCGAGAATCCCGACATGATTTCCAAGACGGTGCTGGGACGACGTCTGGATGCTCAGACCGCGTTCGAGATCGTCTCCATCGACATCGCGGATATCGACGTCGGCCAGAACATCGGCGCTCGCTTGCAGGCCGACCAGGCGGAAGCCGACACGCGCGTGGCTCGCGCCCGAGCCGAAGGAAGGCGGGCAATGGCGGTCGCCGTCGAACAGGAAAACCTCGCCTCGATCGAACAGAGCCGGGCGCAGTTGGTCGAGGCCGAGGCCGAGGTTCCCAAGGCGATGGCCGATGCTTTCCACACCGGCAAACTGGGCATCATGGATTACTACAAGTTGCGAAATGTCCAGGCCGATACCGATATGCGGCGGGCCATCGCCGGAGGCGGTGCTTCGACGACGAAGACAAGTTAGTCGGAGGAGCCGAGACCATGAACGAAATCGAAGAATTCCTGAAGCGTGCGGCTGCTCTGCGAGCTCAACAGCAGCAGCGAGGCAGCCGACCGGCCGGGGCGCCCTCAGCTCCCGCTCCGGCCCCTGTCCCCGCGCCGGTACGGACGATCGCACAGCCCTCACCGCCTGTCGCCGAGATCGTCGATGCGATCGTCGTGGACGGCGGCGACACGGGGGACGTATCGGCCCACGTACAGCGCCAGTTCCAGCGACTGGGCGGAGGATCCAGTCCGTTCGGCGAGCAACGTCTCGCCGAACGCGTACGGCAGGCCGATGATGTCATGGAAGCCCACCTGCACGGGACGTTCGAGCATCGCCTGGGAAGGCTCGGCGCTGCCACCAGCCGTGCGGAGGACTCGACCCTCGACGACGAAGAGACCGCAGCGCTGGCAGCTGCCTCCACCACCGCGGCACCGGTCGATTTCCTGCAACTTCTGCGTAATCCCCATTCGCTGCGGACCGCAATCATTCTCAGCGAAGTCCTGACACCTCCGACGGAAAGATGGTAACCAGCTCTATGACGGTTCGAATCGCACCTGGCGAAACGCGAATTGGTTGGATTGGACTTGGCGTAATGGGGTCCAGCATGTGCGGACACCTGATGGCCAAGGGGTTTTCGGCCACGGTCTACACCCGCAGTAAGACGAAGGCCGAGTCGTTGCTGCAGCGCGGTGCGCAGTGGGCGGACAGTCCGCTCGCGGTGGCCCAGCGCAGCGACGTGGTGTTCTCGATCGTGGGATTTCCCCGCGACGTGCGCGAAGTCCTGTTGGGCCCGCAGGGTGCGCTTGCCGGCAGTAAGGCCGGAAATGTGCTGGTCGACATGACGACCAGCGAACCGTCCCTGGCCGTTGAAATCTATGAAGCCGCCCGCCAGAAAGGTGTCCACAGCGTCGATGCCCCCGTCTCGGGTGGCGATGTGGGGGCCCGCGAAGCACGCCTGTCGATCATGATCGGCGGCGATTCGGAGGTCGTCCAGGCCCTGCAACCGTGCTGGGAAGCCATGGGTAAGACGATCATCCATCAAGGCAAGGCGGGCGCTGGCCAGCATACCAAGATGGTCAATCAGACCTTGATTGCCACCAACATGATTGGCGTCTGCGAAGCCCTGCTTTATGCGTACAAAGCGGGGCTCGATCTCAACACCGTGATGCAGTCGGTCACTCCCGGAGCCGCCGGCAGCTGGTCCCTCTCCAATCTGGGGCCCCGCATCATCAATAACAACTTTGATCCTGGATTCTTTGTCGAGCACTTTGTCAAAGACATGGGGATTGCGCTGGATGAAGCCAAGCGAATGGGATTGTGCCTGCCTGGCTTGGCGCTTTCGCATCAGCTGTACATTGCGCTTCAAGCGCAGGGACACGGCCGGGATGGCACGCATGCCCTCGAGTTGGCACTCGCTCGGCTAGCAAACGTCGACTGGAAGAACCGGTAGGATGAGGTCCTCGAGCCCTCGGGCCCTCGAGCGGCTGGAAAAATCGCCTAGCGTCCCTGGGCTGTCTCGGCTACGATCCCCGCCGCGAG
>JBFWYF010000970.1:0-3193 GCA_050186685.1 Pirellulaceae bacterium | reverse complement strand
AAGATTATCGGGCAGATACTGGCGGTCCTGGGGTTATTCGGACTGCTCATCCAACCGCTGTGGCGACTGGTTCAGTTCTTCTACTTCCCGGGAAGGATAGAACGTGTGAACAAGCATCGGACTTCTCTGGCGGCGGCCCTGGCCCTGGCCATCCTGGTCGTGGCGGCATGGCTGCCTTTACCGCATCGCGTGCGGTGTACGCTGTATGTCAAGCCGTGCGAGGCAGCGTCGGTGTATGTCGAATCGGCCGGTACGCTCAGCCAGATCCATGTCCGGCCGGGAGACTGGGTCGAGGAAGGTCAGCCGATCGTGACGCTGAAGAACATCGATGTGCAGTTGGCCATCGAACGGTTGCTCGGCGAAAGGCAGCGGCTGGAGTCGCGCCTCCGCAGTCTGCGGCAACGGGCATTCGAGGACGACGCGGCCGGGATGGAGATCGCGGAAGTCGAAAAGGCGCTGGCTGCGACGGACGAACAGTTGGCCGCGCGAACGACCGATCTGAAGAAGCTGACCGTGCTCGCCCCTGTCCGCGGCGTGGTGATGGCTCCGCCGCGTCGGCCACCCGCGCACCGGGATACGGGCCACCTTCCTCCATGGTCGGGCACTCCGTTCGATAGCCGTAATCTCACGGCGTACTTGAGCAGCGGAGCGGCCATCTGCGACATCGGCGATCCCAATCGGCTGGAAGCGATCCTGGCGGTCGACGAGGGGGACGTCGAGTTCCTGCGACCCGGTCAGACAGTCGAACTGTTTCTCGACCAGCTGCCGAGCGAGCCATTCTCGACGCAGATCGAGCAACTATCCCAGGTGGATATGAAATTTGCTCCGCGCAGCCTGTCCAGCAAGGCCGGGGGCGAACTGGCATCGCGTACGGACAGCCTGGGGCGCGAACGCACGCTGCAGACGATGTATCAGGCCAGCGCTCGACTGATGGACGACGACGGCCTGGTGCTTCTGGGCGCCACTGGCCAGGCTCGGGTCCACACGCGGCCCCAGACGGTTGCTCAACGGCTGTGGCGCTACCTCTGCCAGACGTTCACGCTGAACGGATGAGATCCCAATCTGCGGAACCGTCAGCCGAGCTTCGACCAATCGGGCTGGGCTGCGACCCAGATGGCGCCTAGCGACAGAGCCATGATCAGGCCGGCCAGCGTGATGCCCATCGCATAGATACTGATCAGCACAGCCAGGGTTCCCGCACCCATCAAGGTCCAGTAACCCCAGCGGCGCATTAAGAAGGCAGCGATGGATCCGGCGATGCCCGCCACAAAACAAGTCAGGTACAGATTCCACAGCCAGGGCCGAAACCGCGGATACAGCAGACGGTACTCCTCGGTGTGAGCATTTCCGTACAAAACGCTGGCCAGGCAGGCGACGGCCACCACCCCCAGCACGACGCGAAAACGCAGCGATAGCGGCTCGTGGGGAGTCGGTTCAGCGTCGGTTGTCGTCTCGGCTGGTGTCATGCGAAAGATGGTGGTTGTTGTTGTCTCGCGACGGTTTTTGATGATCGGCGACGAAGCACAGCAGCGAATGATGTTTGACCGCTACCCGATGAGACGCCGGTAACAGCGGGCCGTCCAGATCGGGATAGGCATCCTTGGGTGCATGGGCGCCGGTATCCACGAACAGACGCCATTTGACGCCTTTCGCGATGGCCGGAACGACGAATTCGCGCGGGCGGCCGGTCGCGTTGACCAGCAGCATCACGGCCTGTCCGTCCGGGTCCGAGCTGCCTTCCACATCGGGCGGGGCCAGGATCGCAATCAGCGCCAGGTCTTCGCCGTGCCAGTCGACGGCGACGCCCAGGGCATTGAACCAACTCACATCGGGCAAGGCCCCCTCACGGGGTGGCCGCCCGGTCAGGAATTTTTTCCGCCGCACCGTCGGTTGAGCTCGGCGGAACTGGGCCAGCGCGTGCACAAAGCGGATGAGATCTTTGTGTCGGTCCGGCAGGCTCCAGTCGAACCACGAGATCTCGTTGTTCTGGCAATACGCGTTGTTGTTTCCGCGCTGAGTCCGCCGGCATTCGTCGCCCATCAAGATCATGGGGACCCCGTGGCTGAGCATCAGCGTGGCGATCATGTTCTTCACCTGGCGATGGCGAATGCTCTCGACGTCCTTGCGGCGCGTGGGACCTTCCACGCCATAGTTATCGCTGTTGTTGTTGTTGTCCCCGTCTCGATTCCCTTCGCCGTTCGCCTCGTTGTGCTTTTCGCGGTACGTGACGAGATCGTTCAGCGTGAAACCGTCATGGGAGGTGATGAAGTTGATGCTGCAGTACGGCTGCCTGCCGGTGTGCTCGTACAAATCAGCGGAGCCGGACAGCCGCGTGGCGAACGCGCCGAGCATGCCCGAGTCGCCTCGCCAGAATCGGCGCATGTCATCGCGGTATCGCCCGTTCCACTCGGCCCAACGCTTGTCGCGCGTCGTGTCCGGCCAGCGCAGATCGCCGAATGAGCCGACCTGATAGGCACCCGCCGCGTCCCAAGCTTCCGCGATGATCTTGGTCTCGGCCAGCATCGGGTCCTCGGCGATGAATTCGACAAGCGGCGGATTCGGCATCAGGTTGCCGTTGCGGTCGCGGGACAGGATCGACGCGAGATCGAAGCGGAAACCGTCGATGTGGTAGTTATGTACCCAGTGCCGGAGGCAATAGAAGATCATCTCGCGGACAATCGGATGATTGCCGTTGATCGTGTTGCCGCAACCGGTGTAGTTCGCATAGCGGCTGCCACCATTGGCGAGCATGTAGTAGACGCGGTTCTCCAGCCCCTTGAAGCTGAGTACCGGCCCAAGTTCGTTGCCTTCACAAGTGTGGTTGAACACTACGTCCAAGATGACCTCGATGCCGGCGCGATGCAGCTCCTTCACCATTTGCTTGAACTCGGTCACCTGGGCACCCGGCTCCGAGCTGACCGCATACTCGCGGTGCGGGGCAAAAAATGCCAGCGGATCGTAGCCCCAGTAATTCGGACGTTCCAGGATGTCCCCGTACACCCCCCGTACCGGAAACTCGTGCACCGGCATCAATTCGACGGCCGTTACGCCGAGGGACTTGAGGTAGGGGATCATTTCGATGACCCCCAGATACGACCCTGGATGCTTGACGCCGCTGTTCGGATGCTGCGTGAAGCCGCGGACGTGCATCTCGTAAATAATGGACTCGGACAAATCCCGGCGCAGATGCCGG
>JBFWYF010000969.1:0-3194 GCA_050186685.1 Pirellulaceae bacterium | reverse complement strand
CTCGCGTACGGCATCCGGCTCGCGCGGCATGGGCAGCAGCAATTCGTCGCGGCCTTGCAGATTGCCGTGATCAAACGGATGGACAGGGGCGAAGTTCGCCGGCAGCGGCATCTGATCGGCTCGGTACTGTCCTTCGGCGCCCGCGGGCCACTGCCGAGGATCGTGCGGGAAGGCGAAGTTGACATGCAGGAAGAACGGCTGGTCGCGGGGCGTATCGCGCAGCGCCTGGATGGCGCCTTCGGCGATGTGACGGCTGTTGTCTGGCTGCAGTCCGACACCCTTGTCCAACTCAATTCGCCCATCGTCGGTCTTGAACGTCCAACCGCGGTAACCGGTCAGCGGTCGGCCGCGTGCATCGTGACTGGGCTGTACCGGAGCACCCTTTCCTGCACCGCTCGAATACAAACCGCGTGTGGCCGTATAGCCACGTGCCTTCGGCTGGCCGTCGTTGTGCCATTTGCCGCTATACCAGGTGACGTATCCCGCAGTCTGCAGCGTCCGAGGCAGGGTCGCCAGCTTGGGATCGATGGCACCCGCCGGATACTGGGGCAACGCGCGAAACGCCGGACAGCCGGTCAGGATCTGCGCCCGACTCACGTGGCAAATCGGATAGGTGGCATAAGCCCGAGTGAAGACGAAGCTGCGAGCCGCCAGCTTGTCGAGCTCAGGCGTCTGGATGATCGCATTGCCCAACGCGTGAATGGTGTCCGGCCGTTGATCGTCGGTCACAATCAGTATGATGTTGGGGCGGGGCGCGCCCACCGCCAACCCGGAAACAAAACACAGGACCACCAGTGGCATCATGGTTCGGTTCATGGCATCCCTTTATAACGCACGCCCCATCCGCCGTCGCCCTCGTGGCACCCTCGCTGGCCAGGCTCTGTCAGACAACCCACATGACTGACCGCGAAGCGGTTCATCCAGTCCTCTCTCCCGATCGACCGGGAGAGGGTCAGGTGACGGCCACGCGGTTTTCTGACTGAGCCTGGCTCTGGCTCCTGCCATCCGCGCCATCCCAGCTTCCCGCCCCGATCTGGGCTTCAGTCATTTCCGCGGCGATCCTACTGGACGACGCCATCCGGTGTCCATTACCGTTTGCGCTATCTTGTGTGACCCTTGCGGAGAGTAAAAGCCATGATTACGCGACGAGATTTTCTGCACGCTCTGGGAGCTGCTGCCGTCACTACCCCGCTGATCGCAACCGCGGCGGCCGAGCCCACCCCGCGCAAGCGGCTCGCTGTCGTCACAACGGAATGGCGCTACCATTCGCATGCCTGGCATATGGCGGAACGGTTTCTCGTCGGCTATCCCCACCAGGGCCGCTGGCATCGACCGCCGTTCGATGTCGTGGGCGCGTATGTCGACCAGTTTCCAGCAAATGATCTCAGCCGCCAGCGCAGCGCCGAGTTCGGCTTCCCCATCTATCCGACGATCGCCGAGACGTTGCGCTGCGGCGGTGACAAGCTGGCCGTCGACGCCGTCCTGATCATCGGCGAGCACGGCCGCTACGACAAAAGTGACATCGGCCAGACGAAGTACCCGCGGTATGAGTTCTTCAAGCAGGTGACGGACGTCTTCCGGCGCGACGGGCGCGCCCTGCCCGTATTCAACGACAAACACCTGTCCTGGAAGTGGGAATGGGCCCAGGAGATGGTCGACATCTCGCGCGAGCTCGGCTTCGCGTTCACGGCAGGTTCCTCGCTGCCAGTTACCTGGCGCATGCCGGCCGTCGAGATGCCAGACGGTGCCGACGTCGAGGAATTGATGTGCGTCGCCATGGGCGGCATCGATAGTTATGACTTCCATGCCCTGGAGGTGATCCAGTGCATGGCCGAACGGCGGCGAGGCGGTGAGACCGGTGTCGTCGCCATGCATGCCCTGCGCGGCGATTCCGTGTGGAAGGCTATGGACACGGGCAGCTGGTCTGGCGGGGGCTGGGATCCCGGCCTGTTCCAGGCATGTCTGTCGCGCAGCCACACGCTCGCTCAACCCGAGACCTTCAGCCATCGCTACCCCACGCCCGACCAGATGCGTGCCTGGGTCAAAGCCCCCGTCGCGTATCGATTCGAGTACGCAGACGGCGTCCGGGCCACCATGCTGTTGATGAATGGACTGGTCGGCGACTTCACCTTCGCCGCCCGGCTGAAGGGCAATCCCGAGCCGCTTTCCACGCTGTTCCACTTGCCCCCCAATCCGAACGTGGTCTATTCGGCGGAACTGATGTCCAAGGCGGAGGAGACGTTCTTGACCGGCAAGTCGCCTTACCCGGTGGAACGTACGCTGTTGACCACGGGCCTGGTGGAAGCGGGTGTCCGGTCGCTGGCCACCGGCCAGCAGCGCCTGGCCACACCGCATCTCGCTATCCGCTACGCGCCTTCCAGCCAATCGACTTTCGCTCGTTCCTGAGTTGGCCGGGCTGCCCGCTGGTCAGATAAGACTCTCCATACGTTCACGTACCTTGACGGATTCGGCGATCGCTGCCGGATCGACGAGCACGACTCCAATCACAAAAATCGCCAGGAGAGCCGTGGCGCCCTGCCACGGCACGTTCGCTCCCGTGGTCAGGGCGAGGCGGGACGACAAGTAGGCCGTCGCGCCGAAAACTGGGAGGCCAGTCGCCAGGATTGTCCAGCGAGCCCAGGTCTGACCTCGACGCAAGGGAATCAAGACGAGCGTGGCGAGGGCGATGCCGACTGCCAGGTGTGCGCTTCCGTAACCACGGACGAATGTGAGCAACATCGTGCGTACGCCCGGTTCAAGCTGAGGCCAATCGGTGCCGAGCGCCTGCTCGTGGTAAGGCATCATCTCCGACGCCGTGAAGTAGACCAAGCCTAAGCCCAGTTCAGACAACGTGGGAATCGTCAGACACAGGAATGCAACCTTCGCTCGGATGGTCACTTCTCGCTCCCGGCGACCGGCCGTCTCGATCGAACCCACGGGCTTTCTCTCAAAGCAAGCAATCCCTGAGTTCACTACGCAATAATGATGGACACGCCGAATGGAATCTCAAGCTGGGTAAACATCTCCAGACAGGTATGAGGTATCGATAGCCCGGCATGATCACAATTCGAACGGTACCCGAGGAAAACATCAACCGTTGCCTGAGATTTCAGGGATTTAATGAAGTCGCGGTGCGGCCTAATGGCAGACCACAGGGCGTTAATGTGGACTTCAAGGTCCTCGGATTCCGGTAT
>JBFWYF010000968.1:0-3197 GCA_050186685.1 Pirellulaceae bacterium | reverse complement strand
CACGAGCCAGCGGGGCCGGTCACGATTTCCAACGTGACCTACTGAGGCCGTGGGCAGCTTCGATCGCATTCTTCCCGCGTGGCGATCAGGAAAACGGGCAGGACTTACAGGTCCTGCCCGTTTCTTTTTGGCGAGGTGCCTACCGGGGTTAGGCCGGACCGACCGCACTCCCGTGTGCAAACGGGAGGGCACTCCGTACACTGAATTGCGTCTTACGGAGAACCGCACGCGGGCGGTCATCGTCTCATTGGCAGGGAGGCCCGCCGCCCGTTCCACCTGGAGGATGCTCGATCATGACGCTGCGCCGTGTTCTGTTCCCGGTGATCTCAGGATTTCTGGTGATTGCGAGCTTGACGATGGTACAGACGATGTCAGGTGTCGAAACATCGCCGCCGAATCGCAGCCGTGTGGAGCAGTTATTCCGCGACGGCAACTGGAAGGAGGCCTGGGACGGTTACCGGGCTCTGTGCCTCGATCCGGGCACCGATGCGGCGGCGGTCGCGCGGGATTTCATCAACGCCGTTCAGTGTCTGCGCAATCTGGGGCTGATTTCGGAGTTTGATGCCCTGGCGGAGGGGACGGTCGCGGCGCACGCCGGCAACTGGCGCTTGTTGCACACGGTGGCGAGCCAGTACCAGCATATCGACAAGAACGGCTTCATTATTGCCGGCAAGTTTGAGCGCGGGCCCCATCGTGGCGGAGGAAATCACGTACAGGCTTTGGCGCGCGACCGAGTTCGCTCCTTGCAGTTGATGCGGCAGGCCTTGCCGCTGGCCATGGCCGATGACCAGAAGGCCGACACGGCCGCCTTCTTAATGGACTTCGCCGGCATGGTGCAGCAGCAGCCGTATGGTCAGTCTTATCAGCTGCAGCGGCTGACGAATCTCGACGAACTGCCGGACTACGACTCGGCGATGATGTACGGGTTCTGGGGACAGGTGTCCACGGGCGCGCCGGTTGCCGCCGATGGCCAACCGGTGTTTTATCATGTGCCGGATTCGTGGGCCGCGGCCAGTTCGGACGGCGAGCGCTGGCGATGGCTGCTGGCGCAGGTCGACGAAGTCGCTCCTGACCGGCGCAACGACGTACGGTGGCACCTGGCGGAATTTCTATGGCAGCAATTCGGCGTCCAGACGCTGCAGGAAATGCGCATCCTGCTGGCCCGCTCGGCCGGGGAGCCTACCGACAGCGGCCGCTACGCGCTGCATACGCTTGGCGAACAGGAGACGATTGCCCGGCTGGCCACCGGTATCAAACGCTTCGAGCTGCCGGACGAATTCAATTTCATCCGGATCTACCAGGCTATTGTTGCCGAGCCGCGCACGGGTCACAGCGAAGACGCATTGAATCGGCTCGCCGAGATCTTCGAGAATCGGCGGCAATATCCCCAGGCCGCCGAACACTGGAAACGGTCTATCGCGCTGCATGGGCCCGGCAACGACAACTGGAAACGAAAGCGGCTGGACCAGATCGTCGGCAACTGGGGTCAGTTTGAACCCGTCTCGACGCAACCTGAGGGGCAAGGGGCCACGGTTGAGTTTCGCTTCCGCAATGCCACGCAGGTGTCGTTCGAGGCTCGGCGGATCGACGTCGCCGGATTGCTCGCGGAGGTGAAGCGCTACCTGCGATCGAATCCCGCCCGGTTCGATTGGAGCATGATTCAGATCCAGAACATCGGCTCGTGGATCCTGCAGCAGCCCCGGCAACCTTTCATTGGGGAACGCGTTGCGACCTGGAAGCAGACGTTGAGCCCGCTGCCCCAGCACTTCGATCGCCGCATCACGATCACGACCCCGCTCCGCGAAGCGGGCGCGTACCTGGTAACGGCGAGCTTGCCGGACGGCAACCGGAGCACGATCGTGCTTTGGGTGGATGATATGGCCATCGTTCACCAGACCCTGGCCGGTGGAAATCACTATTTCGTAGCGGACGCCGTGACCGGTGCGCCCATTCCTGGCGCGAACGTGGAGTTCTTTGGATTCCGACCGGAGGCCGTGCGCAATAACCGGCCTCGCGTGGTGACGAAGAACTTCGCCGAGCTGACGAATCGCGACGGACAACTCGTCCCGAGCGCCCGGGACCTGGCCGACGACTATCAATGGCTCGTGATCGCCCGCACCAAAGAGGGCCGCTTCGCGCACCTCGGATTCAACAGCGTCTGGACGGCCGACTACCACGATGCTCAGTACAACGAGGTCAAGGTCTACTGCATTACGGACCGGCCGGTGTACCGTCCCGGCCAGAAGGTGCATTACAAGTTCTGGATTCGGCACGCGCAGTACGACAACGATCGGTCGAACTTCGCGGGTCAGACGTTTCCCATCGAGCTGCACGACCCGCGGGGTGAGAAGATCCAGACCTGGTCGCATACGTCCGATGCCTACGCGGGGCTCGAAGGCGAATGGGAAATCCCGAACGACGCGACGCTCGGCACGTATCAGCTGCTCGTGACCCAACACGGCGGCGGATCGTTCCGCGTCGAGGAATACAAGAAGCCCGAGTTCGAGGTAACGGTCCAGGCGCCGGACGAACCGGTCAAGCTGGGCGAGAAAATCGAGGCGCGGATCAACGCCAAGTACTATTTCGGTGCTCCGGTGACCCAGGCCACGGTGAAGTACAAAGTGACTCGCCAGGAGCACTCGCAGCAGTGGTATCCGGCCGCTCCCTGGGACTGGTGTTTTGGCCGTGGATACTGGTGGTACGCCTACGACTACACGTGGTATCCGGGGTGGAACCGTTGGGCCGGCTGCCTGCGGCCGTCGCCCTGGTGGTGGCCGATGCCCGTAGATCCGCCCGAAGTCGTCGCGGAGCGCGAAGTGGCCATCGGCGCGGATGGAACGCTGGTGGTCGAGATCGATACGCAGGTGGCTCAGGAACTACACGGCGACAGCGACCACCGATACACCATCACCGCCGAGGTGCGGGATGAGTCGCGGCGGATCATCGTCGGCCAGGGCGATGTCCTCGTGACGCGAGAGCCGTTCAAAGTGTTCAGCTGGGTGGATCGCGGCTATTACCGGGTCGGCGATACGGTGAATGCTTCGTTCCTGGCCCAGACGCTCGACAATCGACCCGTAACCGGCCAGGGTGTGTTGAAGCTGCTGCAGATCCAATACCCCGGGGACAAGGAGCAACCCGTCGAGACGGAAGTGCAACGCTGGGACCTGGACACCAACGAGGAAGGTCGCGCGAGCCAG
>JBFWYF010000967.1:0-3199 GCA_050186685.1 Pirellulaceae bacterium | reverse complement strand
CCGCCCGACCTGCCACCGTGGCTCTGCGTGATATGTCCGCATGATCTCGGCATGGCGCCGACACGCAGCCACCTCCTCCGCGGTGGCCGGACGTCCAAACGCCAGGCGAAAAGCGCGATCGATTGCTTCGGCCGGCGTCGACGTCTCGCGAGCGAGCCGGGCGGCAAATGCCAAGGCCCGCGCGTAGCTGGCCTCGCTGTTGAACAGGCTAAATACCTGCGGCGAAATCAACGATGCCTCGCGTCCTTCACACGATAGCTCCGGACTCGGCTCGTTGAACACCTCCAGGAAGGGATCTCGGAGCCCTCGCAGCCGCAAGGCATACAGGGACCGGCGGTTGCGCTGGGACGGCAAGGGCGAGGGTTGCCAGGCGGAGGCGAACGTGCCCATCACCTGCCTCGGCTGCAAGGCGGCTTCCGGGTTGATCGCCGGCCGCACGGGAATACCCCCCACGTCTCGGTTCAACTCGCCCGTCACGGCCAACTGGCTATCGCGGATCTCTTCGGCCGTCAATCGACGAACTCGGAAGACCGCATACAAGTCGCCCGGCGGGTCCGCAGCCAACACGGAGTCCCGCTGCGGATGCTCCGACGATCGGCAGTACGCGTCGCTGCTCAGGATCCACCGATGCAGCGACTTGACCGACCACCCGCCGTCCATCCACTCTGCGGCGAGCCAGTCGAGCAGCGCAGGGTGCGCGGGCTTCTTGCCCATGGCGCCAAAGTTGTTCGCGCTGGCAACCAGACCCTGGCCGAAATGCCACTGCCAGACGCGGTTGACGAATACTCGCGCGGTGAGCGGATGGTCGCGTCGAGTCAACCACTGGGCCAGCGCGGTGCGCCGACCGGCCAGCGAGGCACTGTCCAATGTGGCGAATTCGCGGGACGCCATTTGTCCAAGGGATTCGATGGCGCTCAACGGTCCGGGGGTAACTCGGTCCAGCGGCGAAAAGGGATCACCTCCCGCCAGTACCGCGGTTTTTTCGAGCTCCCCCTGCGCGTCCGGACGGGCTGGCACGCGCAGCGGGGCGTTCACGGACCGCAGCTCCGGCGTGCGGCCGCCATACACCGACAAGGCGAAAGGCTCGTAACGTTCGAGCTCCCACTTGAGACGTTCGAGTCCCTTGCGGGCAATCCGTTCCATGCCATAGTCCTCGACGGAAAATCCCACATGTCGAGGCGGCAAGCGGTCCTCGGGAATCCCTTGTTTGAGCCCCTGGTTCCGCGGAACGTAGGGCAATCCCCGCTCCGCACACCAGCGGCGCGCCGCTTCCGTCTCCTTGGCATTCAGCTCCGACAAGGCCTGCTCGAACTGCGTCCGGCGCTGTTCCAGCTTCGATCGCTCGCCGAAACCGGACGTGTTCTCCTGAGGCAGAAACGGCGCCGCACGTTCGGCGAGCTGCGTGGTGGCGAAGATCGCCTGCAGCGCATAATAGTCGCGCGTGGGTATCGGATCGAATTTGTGATCGTGACACCGGGCGCATTGAAGCGGATGCGCCAGAAAAACCTGGCCGACGGAATCGGTGACGTCGTCCAGGAACCGCTGCCGCGCAATCCGAGCCACTTCCATTCCGGTCAGCTCCCACGGGCCCATCCGCAGGAACCCGACCGCCACCGCCATCTCCGGATCGTCCGGGCGCAATTCGTCCCCGGCAATTTGCTCCCGCACGAACTCGTCAAACGGCTTGTCCGAGTTGAACGCGCGTACCACGTAGTCCCGGTACCGCCACGCATTGCCGCGCTCATAGTCGTTAGCAAAGCCCGACGAATCGGCATAACGGACGACATCCAGCCAATGCCGGCCCCAGTGCTCGCCGTAGTGCGGGCTGGCCAGCAATCGGTCCACGACACGTGCAAACGCCAGCCGATCGGGTGCCGGGTCGCCCAGGAAGTCGGCCACCTCGTCCGGCGTCGGGGGCAGTCCCGTCAAGTCGAACGTCACTCGCCGGATCAACGTCGGGCGGTCGGCTCGGCCAGCCGGCGTTATGCCGGCCGCGCGGAGACGCTCCGCGAGGAAAGCGTCGATCGGATGCTCCGCGCCGGCCGGGATGGGCGACTTATGTACTGGCCGGTACGCCCACAGCTGCTCGGGCCGGTAGCGGCGCGATGTCCACTCTGGCGTCAAACCGCCGCTCGTCGCGACCTGGACCCCGTCGCCGGAGTTCCAGTCCGAGGCGGCAGCTGCCAGCTTCTCACGCCGCGCCGCGTCCGGCCAACTCGCGCTCCCCGCGAGCCAGTTGCGCAGCAACTGGAGCTCCTCGTCCGAAAGTCGATCCGTGTCCTTGGGGGGCATCGCCGAGAACTCTTCATCGGTTCGCTGCGCGGCCCGCCATAACGGACTGGCTTCCGGCTGGCCAGGGACGATCGCCGGCAGACCACTGTCGCCGCCGCGCCCTGCGCTCTCGGCGGTGCGCAGGTCCAGGCCCCCCTCGGCCTTGTCGCCGTGACACGCCAGGCAACGCGCCTGCAACAGAGGCCACACGCGCCGGGCGAACAGGCGCTCGGATTCTTCACGGTCGGCGGCCGAAACGTCCGCCTCGCACGCCAGGGCCAGGCACGTCAGGGCCAGGCACACACATGCCATCGCCGCAGACGCCATCGCGCTGGCATTTCGGGTCCCCATGCAACTACCCTCCCGCCGCAGTGAGCCCAGTCGCGGCCGCGCCGGCGTATCGCACTGGCGGCATCGCCGGCAGGATGTCGCTCGAGAAGGGGACTCGCGACGGTGCGGGTCCCCGCCGAGCCGAAAGTCTACCACAGCCGGCGGAGTTTGCACCTCCGCCGCCACTCGCCGCGCTTCGGTCGATGCTGACAGGGAACTGCCGCACGGCCGGCAACCACCGCCGGGCCCCCCTGCTCTGCCACAGCCGGCTCCTGGATCGCGATGGCCAAGGCCGCCAGTTCGCCCACGCCTGCTCGCTTCGTATTCACCACAACCGACACCGACCCGCCAGGCATCCGGATCTGAGCGGTGAGCACGCCGTCCGCACCGAGGCTCGCCTGGACCGGGGCCCCGCCATACTGGTCCCGGAACGCACGCAGTTCGTCCATCAACCCCGTAAATCCCGCCGTAAAGCCCGGTGTCCGGTCCCAGACAGCCGGATCGTAGCTGAAAAACGACACCGTCTCCGCGCCACCCAGCATCGCGCAATACGCCATCACCCGCAACTCGTCGATCGTTGGCAGTTTCGGCTCCTCCG
>JBFWYF010000966.1:0-3202 GCA_050186685.1 Pirellulaceae bacterium | reverse complement strand
GAGCGCCGAGTAGTAGACCACCATTTGCAGGATGGCACTACCCAACTTGCCCGTCACGATCTGGCGAGCGTTCAGCGACGTGATCGATAGCAACTCGAACGTGCCATCCTCTCGTTCCGCCGCCAGCGACCGGAATGCCGAGAACGGCACAATGATCAACATCGGCACGAGCAGGATACAGATATATCCCGTCAGCATCGTGCGCCCGCCGGGAGCGTAGTAGACCCCGGGCGACAACAGGGCCACGCCCAACATCGACCAGCCCCAACCGCAGATCAGCAACAGGCTGAACGTCACGACGAACTGGCGGCTCTTGAGCGCCTGGCGGGCCTCCTTCACCAGAATCGGGTTCAACCACTCGCTGGCCCGCTCGAGTGCGGCTTCGACCCGGCTCCAACGAGTGGGCAGGTCGTTCGGGCACTCGACCGGGGTCGATGGCCCGAACGGCGACACGACCGCCGGCGCCTGCGTGGCATCGCTCATTGGACCGCCCCCCGCGTCACATGCATGAAAACTTCCTCCAGTGACTTCGTGTGGCCTCCGAACTCGGCTACTTCGAACCCGGCCACGATCATTTCGCGCAGCAGTGCGGCCTGCTCGACGCGCCCGCCGTCCAGCGCCAGACGCAGCCAGTCCCCGTCCACCCGAATGTTCTCGACATCCGTGCGCTGCTGGAGCCAGCCGACCAGATTGTCGACGGATCCGAGCAGCCGGACTTTGATTTCCGTCTGCTCGTCCGAGTGGTGAACGTGGCCGCGCTGGATCTCGTCGACCGTCCCCACGGCAATCAGCCGTCCGACTTCGATGATTCCGACGCGATCGCACATTTCCGCCAGCTCGGTCAGGATGTGGGAGCTGACCAGGATCGTCTTGCCGTCGGCGGCCAAGGCCCGGATCATTTGCCGCAACTCGATGCGCGCCCGCGGGTCGAGCCCCGCGGCCGGTTCGTCCAGGATCAGCACGGACGGATTGTGAATCATGGCTCGGCCGAGGCACAGCCGCTGCTTCATGCCTTTGGAGAGCCCATGGATCGGCTTGTCGGCCAGCCGATCAAGCCCGGTGAATCCCATCACATGCCGCATGGCACGCGCTCGTTCGGGGCCCATGAGACCGTACGCCCGCGCGAAGAAATCCAGGTACTCGCGGCAATTCACGTTGTGGTACGTTCCATAGCTGTCGGGCATGAATCCGAGCCGCCGCCGGACGCGGTCCGGGTCGTTTACCACCGAAAAGCCGTCGACCAGCGCATCGCCATACGATGGCAAATCCAGCGTCGCCAGGATTCGCATGCTCGTGGTCTTTCCCGCGCCGTTCGGCCCGATGTAGCCGAATACTTCGCCCGGAAAGACCTCGAACGAAATGTCCTGGACGGCCCGCGTCGTTCCGAAGAACCGGTGCAGGCGCCGTAAGGCGATCGTGGGTTGGCTCGAAGCTGCCATCGGTCACCACTGTCCAAACAGAACATGAAAACCGGCTGTCTCCGACGCGTCGGCCGACCCCAGCGACACCAGCGGAGGCCGCTCGACAAGGGCGACGTACCGACGCGGCGTGCTCAGTACCTGCGGCACAGCCTGAAGGCGTGCGACCTCCATCAGGCTGGCCTTGAGACTGGGCGGGTGGTTGTTATATCGGTACCACATCGAGTTGCCGAAAATGCCCGTAACGTTTTCCAGCTGAGCAGGATCGAATCCCACGGGATACTGCGGATCGCGCTCCCGGGCCAACGCCGCCCATTCGTCGGCCTCGTCCGAGGCCGTGGCCGGCTCCAGGCGGGTGGTACCCCCGGCCGCGACTCGGAAGCCGCGGTACAGTCGACCGTCCGCACTGTGCAACAACAGACGCTCGATGTTCGTCCCCAGGTTGTTGACGACCTCGATCGCTTGGTCCCTGTTGGACGCGTCGACCCGCAGCTCGGCCTGGGTCGTCTGAGGTTCCACCACCAGAAACTGCGACAGGGACCGCGAGGGAAAGTAGCCGCTGGCCAGATGCTGCTGGTCGTCCCAGCGCGTGGTCCGGCTGGTGTCCTCCAAGCCCATTTTGTTGATGGGATGATGATCGATCGGATAGACGGCTGCCCCGGCAGGAAAGACCAGGCCGCCGGCCGGGGCTAGACCGGCGTAATAGGTTTGCCGTGACCAGGACACGGCGCGGTCACGACGCTGGTCGAGCTCCGTGTAGCTGCGAACCCGTACCCGCACCCCCAAGCCGTCGGCGAGCGTCGCATACAGGAACAGACTCGCGCCGACGACGAAGGCACCGGCTGGGACCGTCACCAACAGCAAGTACAGCCGGCCGCGCCGCATCAGCACCCAATAATTGACCGGCCCGATCAGCACGGCAAACAGCGAGATGAATGCCAGAAACGAGACCACCGGTGCCCGCCCGATATCGGGAATCAGGAAATTCCAGAATTCATGGTTGTCCGCCCGCAACGAAACCCCATTCCGCTGGAACCACAGCCAGTGGCGGGAGGGAATCGAGTTGAACAGCCATCGCCAGTCGTCCTCGTCGCCCGACCGGTGTCCCATGTCGCCCAGGGCCACAACTTGCCCCAACCCCGCCTGTCGCCACACAAAGGGAGGCGTCTCGGACTCGGCTTCGACGGAGGCCGGCGTACGCGTCGGCGGCGCCGCGGCGGCCATCGAGCCTGGCATTTCGATCATCCCGCCTGGCATGAGCGGCGAGCTGACGGGGGCATTGACCGGTTGCCGGAAAGGAATCGTGTTCCGTTGGTTCTTGATGCTCGGTTTCGTCCAACCTCGAAAAGGTGCCGTGGATTCGGTCGAGACGTCGAGATCCAGCAGCCGCTCGAGATCCGCGAGCGGCTCGAACCCGGAGCCGAGGTCCGTTACGCACAAGGTCGGGCCGGTCGCCAGCCAGGTCTTGATGGCCTCGAAATGGACGGGTTGCTCGGTCGCCATTCGGGCCAGTTCCGGCCAGGCGATCACGATCAGATCGATGCCGCTGTAGCTGACCCAGTGATCGGGCAGCGCCGAAGGAGGCAGCAACTCCAGGTACTGCAGATTCTGTACAAGCTGCATGAGGCTCACGTCGGAGATCGGACTCGACGCGTCCAGTTGCTCCGGAGTAACCGCATTGCCGAAGTAGATGTTGGTATGTAGTAACACACGCGCCAGGACGCGGACGTCGGGTAACAGACGCAATTCGTCGGCGCCCGCAGTGGTACCGACTCGAGGGACGA
>JBFWYF010000965.1:0-3207 GCA_050186685.1 Pirellulaceae bacterium | reverse complement strand
ACGGCCGCCCCACCAGCTGGTTCGCTACGGGCGGATCACCCCATCCCGCACTCGAATGTTTCACGGCACCCTCCCACCGACCGATCGTGGCCTGCTGCCAACCTAGAACATGGCCCGAGAATCGTCAACCTCCTTCCAGGGGTGCTGTTTGACATCACTTTGGATTGTGTTACATTGCGGACGCGATGGGCCAAGGCAGGTGGATCCATGAAATTATCACGCACTGTTGCTTACGCCGTGCGAGCTACGTTGCAGCTGGCACAGAACCCTCAGGGTAGTCCTGTGCCGTGCAGCAAGTTGGCATCCGAAGGCAAGATGCCCGAACGGTTCCTGCTGCAGATTCTGCGGAACTTGGTCACCCATGGCATTCTGCGCTCCACCCGGGGCGTCGAAGGAGGCTACTCGCTGACTCGTCCCCCGGAGCAGATTTCGCTGCTGGACGTGATCGAAGCGATCGAAGGCCCGTTTGGTGCCGAGAATGCTGCTGACGATTCGCTGACCGAAGAAGGCCAGCCTCGTCTGCAGGAAGCGTTGCGGTCCATTACCCAGGTGTCACGCAGTCAGCTGGAAGCGATCAAATTCTCCCAACTTCTTGATCCACCCCAGACCTCCTGAACGCCCTGTGTCGCCAAGCGCTTTGTCACTACGCGAAACCAATTCGAGTGCGGTCGCCCAACGCTTGGCGTTCGCACTGGAAATCGCCCAGCAGGCCGGCGCCCTCACGTTACGGTATTTTCAAACCGATCAGCTGTCCGTCGAGCGTAAGTCCGATAACTCACCTGTGACGCTCGCCGATCGAGCCGCAGAGCAACTGCTGCGAGGACGCATCCAGCAACAGTTTCCCCACGACGGGATCGTCGGTGAAGAGTTCGGTACCCACGCGGGTAGTTCCCCATTCACCTGGATCCTCGATCCGATCGATGGCACGAAGTCGTTCATCGCTGGCGTGCCCCTTTACAGCCAACTGATCGGGATCGTCACGGGTGAGGAAAGTCTGGCGGGTGTGATCAGCATTCCCGCGTTGGACGAATGCGTCTTCGCCGCGCGGGGAGCCGGCACCTGGTGGCGCACGCGGTCCGGCGCTCCCCGACGGGCCCGTGTTTCTCAGCGGCGACAGTTGAGTGACGGCATTTTCGTCACCTCGCAGGTTGACACGTTTGCTGCCCGGGGCGCCCTGGAGGCCTACACGCGGCTGGAACAATCGGCGTACGTTACCCGCAGCTGGGGCGATGGATATGGCTATTTGCTCGTCGCTACCGGGCGTGCCGAAGTCATGGTCGATCCGATCATGAACATCTGGGACGCCGCCGCGATCCTGCCGGTGATCGAGGAGGCAGGCGGCTCGTTTACCGACTGGAACGGCGCTGCAACGATCGCCCACGGCGAGGGAATTGCGACGAACGGCCTGGTCCGCGAGGAAGTGCTCGCGATTACTCGCCAGTTCCCAAAGCCTGCTTGACGATGCCGTCCAGCTCTTCGAGTCCTAAGTCGCGGTTCAGCTCGTAATGCCCCGCGTGGTAATGAATGACTTTGCCCGTGCGGTCGATGACGACGACCAGCGGCAATTTCGCTCCTGTCACGCGCGGATCGCCAAACGCCCGAATCGCGCCTCCCTCGTCCGCCAATAGCGGATAGCTCAGGTTCATAAAGCTTTGGAGCCGCTTAGCACTCTGAATACCGGCTCGCCGCGTGTCCGGCGAAGCCATCCGCTCGTCTTCGATGATGCCCCAGACTTTCAAATCGGTCGACGCATACTTGCGGGCGATAAAATCCAGATAGGCCACTTGGCCGTACGGCTCCTCCAAGGGCACATCGCGGTATTCCCAGAAGTGCAGGAGGATTACCTTGCCTTCCAGCGAGCGCCAATCAAGCTCCTCGCCATTCACTTGCGCCAGCCGCGGTCGCGGTGCGGCACGCCCTACTAGCTTCGTTTCCATCGCCCCTATTGCGGCGCGCCGGTCCTGTTCGCGACTTCCCTGCTGTTCGGCGGCCTGAGCCAATTTCGCCAAGGGAGTCGGCCGAGCCTTCGTCAGCACGTTGGGCAGCGTCGATTTCACCAGCGCCAACCGAGCTGGCGTCCAGATAAATTCCGTCCCCGGCGTCTCGAATTTCAGCCCCTCCCGCAACTTTGCCAGCTCGTCGAATGCGGCGAACAGCTGACCGGCAACGGCCTCGTCGAGCTGCTGGCGCTGTATGAGCCGGTATCGCAGACTATGCTGTTCCCCCTGTCCTACAAACACGACGTCGTCCGTCGCCAGGAGAAACGGTGAAGCCGTGTCCCGCCACAGCGTGCGACGCCGGCCGATGGCCGAGCGGACGTCAATGCGCCAGGCGTCGTCGTTCCCGAGCCGTTCGCTGGCTGCCACCTCGTATTCGAGCCCCCGCTCCTGCCACGAAGCCCCCAGTTGTAGTGGCGAAGACGGGGCGAGAACCGGCAGGGAGATCGGCACGACGCTGGTACCTTCCGCACGCTGGTAGTACAGAGTGGGCGAGATCCCTTCTACGGCTCGTCCCTCTGCGTCCAACACCAGCCGACCAAAACGACTCAGCCAGCTCCCGATTCCGAGGCCGCGCTCGTCCAACGTCCAGCAGAGGGACGTCTGCGTCCCCTCGTGCCGCACGAAGTACTGCAGCTCAAACGTCTTTTCCCCTGCTCCCGCGTCGCCCCGGTCTGCAGAGAACGCGCCTTGAAAGGTCAGCTGGAAGCCCGTCGGGACAGACTCCAGCGGTCCCGCCCCGAGAATGGCGGCTGCCATGAATGCCAGCATGGAACGGAACTCCCTGGTTTTTCGGAATCTCGGGCAGGCGCGTCGCTGCCGAGGCTGGATTGTAGTTCGGCAGCGACGGGGCAACCAGGGCTTGGCAGCAATGCTGGCAGCGTGGGGGAATTGGCGCTCTGTCGAAGCCTGCCCTCCGCTATACTCCGGTGACTGTATTCCGCGGATATCTTGGACGCGTCACGGATGTTACGCACAGCAATCAGGGCACGATGCCATCTTTTCATCCGCACCGGATGCGTGCTGCTGCTGGCTCTTGCGCCAGCTTGCGGCACGACCAAGAGTCGCTTGGCGACGGAACAATTGCTGGTGTCCGATGCGGTCGATCACGCCATTTCCGAGATCGACTTTCGTTCCCTGGCGGGCGAGAAAGTCTTCTTCGATACCCGCTATCTGGTGAACGTGAAGGGAGTAGGGTTCGTCAACTCCG
>JBFWYF010000964.1:0-3210 GCA_050186685.1 Pirellulaceae bacterium | reverse complement strand
GTCGTGGTACTGCCGTTCACGCCGTACAACCAGCCATCGGGTCCCCTGGTGAGATGGTTGGCGAACGATTGTGCGTCCTCCATGCCGAACCCTGTGAGCAGCACCTCGGGGTCGCCGTCGGGCACGTCGTTGCGGTCACGGTCAGGATAGAAGAGCAGATAGGGAACTTGCAGGACGTAGACACCGCCGTGGCCGAATGCCAATCCGGTGGCCAGGTTCAATCCCGTGACGAAATCCTTCGCCGCGTCAGCTCGGCCGTCTCCGTCAGCGTCTTCGAGAATCGTGATGCGATCCTCACCACGCGGGCCGCGTGGCGGCGGCTCCGGAATGCGATCGTAGACCGTCCGGGAATAGCGATCGACGCGCACCCGCTGGAGTCCAGCGGGGTTCGGATACTGAAGATACTGAATGACCCACAGCCGTCCACGTTCGTCGCACTTCACCAGTATCGGCTGGCGGACCATCGGCTCCGCGGCGAACAGGCGCACGGCCAGACCCTCGGGAACCCCCATGCGCCGGACGGCTTCGTCGGGCGGAAACCCCTGGCTCCAGCACGCGACGACGGGCCAGCCGGTCAAAACGGCGAGTGCCGCGCCGATCCAGAAGCCGCACCGCCGACGGACCGATCGCACTCGGATCACCGCATATCTCCCGGGGTGGCTTCTGCCGCGAGTCGCTTGACGAGCCGATCGACTTCGCGATCGAGGTGCGGAATCGTGTCCTCCGGGCCGCAGCAATCCAAGTCGTGCACCTGCCAGAATTCGACGCGGTTCAGCCACTGCGGAAAATGGCGCGTGATCAGCGGTCGATGCTCCTGTTCCTTGACGGCAACCACGTGATCGGCGGCGGCGAAGTCCGCGTTGGTGACCGGACGCGGCGCCCGCAGATACGTGTCGAACAAGATACCCCGCTTCTCGAGTGCCGACCGCGTATGCGAGGAAATGGCTCCCGCGTTGAGTGGATCCAAGGCCAGACCACAGGAGTCGGCTTTCCACTTCAACTGCAGGGATTGAGCATGCCAGTCGAACAGGATCTCGGCATAGCGGCTGCGGTAGTAGTTACCGCTGCATAGAAACAACACTTTCTTCATTGCTCCAGGTCCTCTTGGTGAATCGCGCCTCGGCGATTCGATGTCACGGGGGCGGCCGGTCCGTGCCTGGCGGCCAGCCACACGAGCACTATTGTCCCGTCGTATCGTTCTTCCCGGCCGCCTGCGGAGGCCACCGCAGGTGCTTCCGGAGGAAAGCGAACGTCCCCTGCCCGTTGATCGTGTGCGGGCCGTCAAACACTTCCATTTCGACGCGGTCTGGGATTTTCAGCCGATGGCTATAGAGATACCGGACTTTCGCGAACTCGTACGAGACCCACTCGTCGGTCGAGACGCCATCGGTATGCCCTCGCTCGACCATGAACGGCCTCGGGCAGATCAGGGCCGCCATCTCCGCATAGTTGAAGGTATTGCCGAGGTCGAACTCGAAGATCTCGTATTCGCCTGTCCACATGTAGCTGAACGGCAACCGCGTCGATGCATTCTTCGCCACCCATTCATTGAAATCCGCCGAGCAGATCGACAGGCAATAGTCCGTGACGAGCGGAGGAATGCGCATCGCCGATTTGCCGCCGTACGACAGACCGTAGAAGGCGATACGTGCCGGATCCACGTTCGGTAACGACTTCAGCCAGTTCACGATCTGCTGGTGCTGCGGCACGATGACGGAAAAAAGGGTTTTGCCTAGCGGATTCGCCTTGCGCTGTAAGGTACGGAACCGATCCTGGAAAATGTACAAGTTCTGCGGAGCAAACGTGATGAATCCTTCCTCGGCGAGCTTGGCGGCGAAGTCATGATACGCGCGATGATCGCCCAGGAACACGTCCGTGGGTCGGCCCTCGAGGCCGTGCTGGCACACGACGACCGGTCGCTTTTCTCCGGCGGGGATATTTTTCGGCATCAGCAGCACGCCGTATGCAATCACGTCCGGCCACACGTCCAGCACAACTTCGTAACCGGTCCAGCGTGCTTCGTCGTAGGTCTTGCGGACGCGCGGTTGCGGAGGCAACAGTTGCTGGTCAAAAGCTCCGACCACCTCATTACGGAAAATGTCACGATAGGGCTCGACGGTCCGCGCGTAGGCATCCGGCGAGCTGGTGTCGAGCTTCTTCATGAACTCGGCGCGCACGTATTCGCTTTCCTTCAGCAGTTGCTGGTTATGCCGGTCGAGTTCGTACATTTGCCGGGCCTGGCGGGCATCTGCATTCGGAAGTTCCCGCACTATCTTGGCGGCGGGGCCGGGGGATACGGCGGTGCCCCCGAGCGGGTTGCCGCCAGTGACGAGCCCGAGAAAAGCGAGCATCATCCGCGTGTCGCCGAGCGGAGGACTATCGGCGGACGGAGAGAAGGCAATCCGGCGCAGAGCCGACGCGGCATCGGGCGTCTCGGCAATCATCGTCTGCAGTCGGTCGAATTCGCGTTGGATCTGTACCGGTTCGTGCCACGTCAGTTCGGCGGGCGCGCCGCCATCACCTGGAAGACTGAGTCGAGGTCCTGCTACGCTGTCGATCAGGAGCCCCCGGGGCACAATCAGGCTGGCGACTTCCGCGTCGCCGAACTGGTCGAGCAGTCCGAAAACGTTCCGATCGATCGGCTGCTCCCAGATTCTCTCGCGCGGCCCGAAATGACCGGCGACGCCGCAGGCATCGATTCGCTCGTCTAAAGCCGCGGCGTACATCGCGAGCATGCCTCCCTCGCCGTAACCCAGGACACCGATCTTCGCCTGTTCGCCTGCTTCCCGGTCGAACCAGTCCACGCCTGCGAGGATTTTCTGGACTTCATATCCGATCAGGTGGCGGCCCAATTCAAACGCAGCCCGATAGATGTATTCCCGATTCGTCAGGTTGGCACCCGACTGCCGGCCCGGCGGCATGCGGCGGGCGCGCTGACGGCTGATCAGCGTCGGGACAAGTACCCGGCAGCCGCTTTCTGCGAGCCGGCGAGCGAACTGTTGTTCGACAGGCACATCGGCGACCAGGCCCGCGATTACCTCCGGCAACTGGTCGGCATCCGGAATGGCGACGACATCGGCGACACGCTCTCCCGAGCGTGGGACCAGCAGCAGTCCCTCCCCGTGCACGTCGCCAAGGGCAGGCCAGCGCACGGCAAACACATCGTGCGTGGGCGCCGTCGCCAAGAGCGCGGCGGAACGGGTTGTCGCA